>JAJFMK010000082.1 GCA_021772215.1 Chlamydiota bacterium
GATCGGCATGCGGGATTCCGATCTGGTCGAGGAGCTCTCGGCGATCGGCCGCTCCGGCACCCGCGCGGCACAGGGCGAGGCCCCGGAAGTGATCGGCCAGTTCGGCATCGGCTTCCTGTCCGGTTTCGTTGTCGCCGGGCGGATCGAGGTGCGCAGCCGGCACTACACCGCCCAACCCGAACAAGGCTGCCTGTGGTCGAGTGATGGTGATCAGGACTACTCCATCGAGCCGGTCACCCTGGATAAGGTCGGTACCGAGGTCACGATCTATCTGAAAGACGCGACGGATCGCGGCGTGCTGCAAGATGACACGCTGCGCAAGATCATCACCATCTATGCCGATATGCTCAAGGTCGCGATCCATCTTAACGATCCGCAGCATATCCGGCCGCCGGCGAACCTGCGTCTGATGCCCTGGGAACGCGACGGTCTTTCCGAAGGTGAACTGCTGTAATTCACGGAGGAATAATCGGCCACGCTAACGGTGGGTATTGTCCCGCTGTGTCGGGGTAAAACTCGGCCATGTTTCTAGTCTCTGGCAGCTTGATCTGTCGGAGGCGGGGGATGTTCGGTGTGGATTTATACGGACGGGTTCGGCTGGCGGTTCTGAGCCAGGGTCTGAGCCAGCGCGAAGCATCTCGGCGCTTTGGTATTGATCGCGGGACTGTCGCGAAGATGGTGTCGCATTCGGCGCCGCCAGGTTACCGGCGGTCGGTGGAGCCACGGCGCCCGAAGCTGGATCGCCATTGCGGCTTCATTGACCAGATCCTGAGTGATGATCTGAGCGCGCCGAAGAAGCAACGTCACACGATCCAACGGATTTACGATCGCCTTCGCGACGAGCGCGCCTTTGACGGTGGCTATACGACGGTGCGGGATTATGTCCATCCGCGCCGGCTTCGCCTGAAGGAGGCGTTCGTGCCGCTGGCGCACCCGGCGGGTCACGCTCAGGCGGACTTTGGCGAGGCCTGGGCGGTGATCGGCGGCGTGACCCGGAAGGTACACTTCCTCGTGGTGTCGCTGCCGCACAGTGATGCGATCTTTGTAAAAGCCTATCCGGCCGAGACAGCCGAGGCCTTCTGTGAGGGCCATGTACCGGCGTTCGCCTTCTTTGGCGGGATACCGGTGTCGATCCTGTACGACAACACCCGGCTGGCGGTGGCGAAGATCCTCGGCGATGGCACCCGCAAGCGCAGCACCCTGTTCGCCGCCCTGCAATCGCATTATGTGTTCGAAGACCGTTATGGCCGTCCTGGCAAGGGTAACGACAAGGGCAAGGTCGAGGGGATGGTGGGCTTTGCCCGGCGGACCTTCATGGTGCCGTTTCCCTGGGCCCGTGACTTCGCCGAGCTGAATGCCATGCTCGAGGAGCGCTGCCGCGAACGACAAGACAAGATCTTGCGTGGCGCCACGGCCGCGATCGGCGCGCGCATGGTGGCCGATCAAGCGGTCTTCGATGGTCCACCGGCGACACCGTTCGATGCCTGCGACAAACGTCCGGGGCGGGTCACCAGTCAGGCCTTGGTCCGCTACAAGAACACCGACTACTCGGTTCCGGTCGCTTACGCCCATCGCGATGTGATGGTGAAGGCTTATGTTGATGACGTGGTCATCACGGCGGGCGGCGACGAGATCGCCCGGCATCAACGATCCTATGATGCCGGTGATTTTGTTTTTAACCCGCTGCATTACCTGGCTCTGTTGGAACAGAAGGTCGGGGCACTCGACCAGGCGGCACCGTTGCAAGGCTGGTCGCTACCGACTGAGTTCGCGACGCTGCGCCGGTTGCTGGAAGCCCGGCTGAGCCAGAAGAACCGGTGCGCCGCCGGCAAGCGGGAATATGTGCAGGTCTTGCGTCTGATCGAGACCTTCCCCTTGGCCACGGTCCACGGCGCGGTGCGCGATGCCCTGCAGCTCGGCGCGATCAGTTATGACGCGGTCAAGCATCTGGCCCTGTGCCGGATCGAGAAGCGGCCGGCGAGACTTGACCTGGCCTGCTATCCGCATCTGGCGATGACCGCCGTGGCAACGACATCGGCGTCCAGTTACATGAGCTTGTTGTCGGGAGAGACGCCATGACCACCGCCAGCCAAGCACCCGAACTGCTCCTTCAGCATCACCTGAAGAAGCTGAGATTGCCAACCGTGCTCCGGGAGTATGAGAAGCTGGCCCGGCAATGCGCGACCGAGAATGTTGATCACGTCCGCTACCTGGCACGGCTGATCGAACTGGAACTGATCGATCGCGAGGCGCGCATGGTCGACCGGCGCATCAAGGCCGCCAGGTTCCCGGCCATCAAAAGCCTGGAGAGCTTCGACTTCGATGCGATCCCCACGCTCAACAAGAAACTGGTCCTGGACCTGGCCCGCTCGGAGTTCGTCGACCGTCGCGAGAACATCATCGCCCTTGGACCCAGCGGTGTCGGCAAGACCCATGTCGCTATCGGCATCGGCCTGGCGGCCTGCCAACATGGCATCAAAACCCGCTTCGCCACCGCCGCCGCCATCGTTCACGAACTTATAGAGGCCCGTGACGAGAAGCGCCTTCTGCGTCTGCAAAGGCAACTCGCCAGCCACGAACTACTGATTATCGACGAGCTTGGCTTCGTCCCGCTCTCCAGAACCGGCGCGGAACTGTTGTTCGAGCTGATCAGTCAGCGCTATGAGCGCGGCGCCACCATCATTACATCCAACCTGCCGTTCGACGAGTGGACCGCCACGTTCGGCGAGGAACGTCTCACCGGCGCGCTCCTCGACCGCCTGACCCACCACGTCCACATCCTGGAGATGAACGGCAAATCCTACCGCCTGGCGCAAAGCCGGTCGAAACGGAAACGATACCCATGGAAGAAGACCGAATATGACAAAGGCCCCGATCGGGGCCCTTGTCATATCATCCGCGACCGGCTGGTTTTTACGCCAACATCGGGGCTGGCTTTGCCACCGACATTGACACCCGAGATCCATATTGTCGAGGGCTTCGACGGCGACAAAAGTCCGCGACTCC
>JAJFMK010000083.1 GCA_021772215.1 Chlamydiota bacterium
AGCGCCAGAGATCCTGGCAAATATTCCCACACAATCTGCCTTTCCCGACACGCCCTTTTCTCTCTCCATTTTGCCAACAGACCATTTTATTGACTCCGATTCTGGAGGCTTTAAACTTGAGGTTACTGAACAGGATGAGCAGACCTTGCCCAGTTGGCTAAATTCCGGTATTGATGAGGTACAATCTCTTGGAACTTACCAAACACTAGATAGTTCCGAAATCCGTGATGTGGATGTCATCGGCAATTTTGCCTATGTCGCTGAGGGCTCATCCGGCCTCCAAATCATTGATGTAAGTAATCCGAAAAGCCCCTCCTTGGCGGGATCTTACGACACGCCAGGCTCAGCTTATGGGGTAAAAGTCGTGGGAAATTTCGCCTATGTCGCTGACTATGACTTTGGCCTACAAATCATTGATGTGAGCAACCCTAATGCCCCCCTCTTAGCAGGATCATATAATACGCCTGGTAATGCCCATGAGGTCGATATCAACGGCAATTTCGCCTATGTCGCTGACGACACCTCCGGCCTACAAATCATTGATGTAAGTAATCAAAACAGTCCCTCCTTAACAGGATCATACGATACACCAGGAAATGCTCTAGGAATACATGTTGTCGGTAGTTACGCCTATGTCGCTGACGGTAACTCTGGCCTACAAATCATTGATGTGAGCAATCCTAATACCCCCATCTTGTCAGGATCTTACGATGTGACAGGTAATGCTTATAAATTGAATATCATCGATAATTTCGCCTACATTGCTACTGGTGCTCCAGGCTTAGCTATCATCGACGTAGCTACCCCCAGCACACCCACATTAACAGGATCTTACGACACGTTAGGTCATGCCCAAGGGGTAAAAGTTCTTGGCAATTTTGCTTACCTTGCGAGCTATTTCTCTGGCCTAGTAGTCGTTGATATAAGTAATCCTAACGCTCCGACCAAGGTAGAATCATATGACATAAATGGTGAGACCCGGGGAGTGGATGTTGTGGGAAATTTTATCTACATTGTTCATGAAAGTTCCGGTTTGCAGATCCTTCAAGAAAAACTTCTATTATCAGGAGTTCCTAGCCCATCAAACATAGGAAACTATGAACTCGAACTCACCGCTAAAGATTTTGAACTCAACCAAGCCTCCTTTACTTTTACCTTACGTGTCGAAGGTCCCCCGGTTGCGACTGGTAACATCTCAGACAAGCTAGCAAACGTAGAAACTCTTTTCAATTTCTTCATCGACCCATTAACCTTTTCTGACCCAAACAATGACATTATTTTTTACTCTGCGAAGCAAGCGAATGAAACTACTTTGCCTTCATGGCTAAGCTTCTCAGCCATCGGAATTTTCTCAGGCCTACCCCAATCTTCTGATACGGGAACATACGAGATCCAAATTGAAGCTTTTGATAGAGCCGTTTTTTCCAAAGCCAATTCGACTTTTTCTCTGACCGTTGACCATTTCCCGGAAGTCTCTATCCCCCTTAAAAATCAACCAGCAAATATTGATACTCCCTATTCCTTCGAAGTGCCGATGGGAACCTTCACAGATCAAGATCTGGCCGACACTTTGACATATAGCACAGGTCTCCTTCCCGGCTGGCTAAATTTTAACTCATCAACAAGAACCTTTTCAGGAACGCCATCTTCTATTCATACAGGCTCTTCTACCATTTCAGTAACTGCCATGGATCCCCCAGGAGCCACAGCCTCTTCAACCTTCATTTTAACCGTTGGCGAATTCCCTACCCTCTTAAACCCCATCCCCAATCAACTTGCCGCTGTTGGTACTTCTTTTCTATTCACTATTCCTGACAACACCTTTACAACACCCCCAGGAGAATTTCTAACCTACCGCGCCACGAAAACAGATGGAAATGTCCTACCCGCCTGGCTTAGCTTTCTCGGCCCAAGGCATGAATTTAAAGGAACAGCTCTGGCCTCCGATAAGGGGCTAGTCTCATTAAAAGTGATTGCAGAAGATACAAAAGGAGGAGCTGCTCAAAGCAGCTTCGACCTCTTTGTGGTCGACGCGCTCTCTGAAGAAATTGCTCGTGTTGGTGGCTATTTTATCTATACAATTCCAAATGACATGGTCAGCTCTCCCCTTGGCCCCGTCACCTACACCGTCACACTAGGAGACAGATCACCACTACCCGCTTGGTTAAGCCATAACCAAGCAACGAACGTAATTGCTGGTATTCCACCGTCAGATTCAGAGGGAACCTACAACCTCCTCGTCACGGCTGATGATGGCGTCCAAGCACCTGTTCTTGGAGCTCTCTCCTTAACCGTGGGGCCTAATGCCGCTCCGAAAGTAGCCAACCCTATCTCTAACCAAGTGGCGCAAGTAGGACAGACCTTTAGATTGGTTGTTCCCGACAACACATTTAGCGACGCGAACGACGATATTCTCGAATTAAGGACAAAGAGGGTTAATGGAAAAATGCTCCCCCCCTGGCTTACTTTCGCTGACAGAACTCTAACTGGAAAGCCCGGTCCAAGCGATACTGGCGCTTTTAATGACAAAACGGTCCCTCTACAGACCTGTGCTACAGATGGAGACCGCGAGGCGTGCACAGTCTTCGACTTAAGCGTACAGGGAACTTCCAATACTGAAACAGCCTTCGCAGTTCTAGGCCCTCTTGTGGGAGCCGCGGGACTAGCTTTCGGTTGGTACAGCAAAAGAGGAGTTATCCTCAATCCTTGGAAGCGCGAGGAATATGATAAGGGGACAAAGTCTGTTTCAATTGGCCAGTCATTCAATTACAAGTTCGAAACCTCAAAAAATCAAATCTTGTTAGTCCAAATGTTTGAAGGGCGAGGAATGCTTTTTGACCTTCCTGCTCCTAAAACTCTTGAAAATAAGGGGTGGCTAGAGTGGCTTAAGCATGACAAACCAATTGCGGGGGGAGGATTGCTTCCCAGATGGCTTAAATATAATCAGGGTGAAAATATGCTCATTAGCAACTCAGGCCCTAGACAAAAAGATGCGGGATTATACACGGTTCGAGCCTTCGGGCCTGGTGAAGTAATATTAGAAGAAATTAGACTTGATGTCGGTGAACATAACGGTCAAGCTATTGGATTATAAGGTAAAAGAATGAGCCGAATACAGACATGGATAGATGACACAGGCGAATGCTTTCTTGGCCGAAACAGTAAGGTTGACAAGCAATTCCAAATAAACCGTTTGAGAGGATATTCTGTCCAACACCTTGGAAGGGGAGGAGTCATTCTTACGGCAGCAATCGGGTCAATATTTTTTGGACTCACAGCAGCCGCAGAAGTTACCCCAACTGGCCTCACTGGTCGTGTTAGCAGACGAGCAGGAATGGCTCCACAAGTTCTAGCAACTATTCCCCCTCAATCTATTTTTCCAAACACTCCTTTTTCCCTAGAAATTTCACCAACAGACTATTTTTTCGATCCCAATTCTCCAGGGTTTAAACTTGAAGCCGTTGAAAAAGATAAGCAGACCTTACCCAATTGGCTCAATTCTGACCTTGAAGGAATATATTTTTTGGGAGCATTTGATCCACCGAATGACCCCAGAGGAGTGGATGTAAAGGGAAATTTTGCCTATCTTGCTCACGGATTTCCCAGCCTACTAACAATCAACGTAAGCAACCCTTTTGCACCCACCTTGACGGGATCATGTGACACTCCCGGCGACGCTCGAGAAGTGAGTGTGTTAGGAGATTTTGTCTATGTCGCTGACGGCCCTTCTGGCTTGAGCATCATTGATGTAAGTATCCCCGACACACCAACTCTGGTGGGCTCATATGACATCTCAGGTACTGCCTATGGATTAGATGTCATAGGAAATCTTGCCTTTATTGCAGACTATGACTTTGGCCTGCAGATCATCGATATAAGCAACCGAACCAATCCAACCTTAATAGGGTCATATGCCACAGCAGGAAATGCTCAAGGAGTGGATGTCATAGGAAATTTCGCCTATGTCGCTGATAGATTTTCCGGCCTCCAAATCATTGATGTCAGTAACCCTAGCAGTCCAACCTTGACAGGATCATATAATACACCGAGCGATGCCACAAATGTAAATATCTTAGGGGATTTTGCCTACGTCGCTGATAGATTTTTCGGTCTTCAAATCATTGATATCAGTAATCCAAGCACCCCTATCTTGGTAGGCTCATTTGATACACCAAGCGATACCCTTAAAGTAAGGGTCTTAGAAAATTTTGCCTACATCGCCGATAGCGCTAGCGGCCTACAGATTCTTGATGTCAGCAACCCCAGTGATCCTAAGCTTGTGGAGTCCTATGCTACATCAGGTGACACCGTGGGATTGAATATCGTTGGCAATTTTGTCTACGTCGTTAATAGCAACTCTGGTCTGCACATACTTGAACGGAACCTACTACTAACGGGATCTCCAAGATTAGAAGATATTGGTAATTACGAAATCGAACTCATCGCTGAAGACTCCGACCTAAATCAAGCTTCTTCAACTTTCAACCTCATTGTTGAGGGCCCTCCAGTGGCAACAGGCACCATCTCAAACAAGCTATTAAATGTAGAAGCTTTTTTTAATTTTTTCATAGATCAATCCGTTTTTGCTGACCTAAATACCGATGTTGTCTTTTACTTTGCCAAACAGGCTAACGGAATCCCTCTACCTTCTTGGCTTAGCTTCTCAACTATCGGAATTTTTTCTGGGATTCCTCAACCTGCTGATACAGGAAAATACGACATCCGAATCAACGCCTATGATGGAATTGTACTAGGCAGTGCCAATACCACCTTCTCCGTTACAGTCGACCACTTCCCAGAAGCTTCAATCTCCCTTCTCAACCAAGCAGCTGACATTAACGTCCCCTACTCCCTTACCTTGCCAACAGGAACTTTTACAGATAAAGATGTCGGAGATGTCTTAACCTACAGTGCAACTCAAACAAATAATAACCCTCTCCCCTCTTGGTTAAGCTTTAATTCCACAAACCTTCATTTTTCAGGAACTGCGACAGCTGGTGATGCTGGATCAATTTCAATCAAAGTAAGTGCGACAGATATAGCAGGAGCCACTGCTACTTCAACCTTCACCTTAATCGCAGGTGAGTTTCCTACCCTCCTAAACCCCATTCCCGATCAGTTTGCTACTGTAGGCACCCCGTACCTCTTTTCTGTCCCTAGTCACACCTTTACTACACCTCCAGGGGAACTCCTCACCTACAGGGCAACTAAAGACGATGGCAGCCCACTGCCATCGTGGCTTGGTTTTACCGGCCCAAGACTCGAGTTTCAGGGAACTCCTCAACCCTCTAATAAAGGAACAGATACCTTAAAAGTCATTGCAGAGGATTCTAAGGGAGGATTAGCGACAGGTTCCTTTAACCTAAACATTCTTGAAGTTCTCGCCCATCAGACCGCCCGTATTGACGGACCTTTTGCCTATTCGCTTCCAAGTGATATGATAAGTTCTCCCTTAGGCCCCATTACCTATACCGTGACTTTAGAAGACGGTTCATCCCTTCCTACATGGCTAAATTATAATCCAACAACCAATACCCTCTCTGGAACCCCTCTCATAACCTCGGAGAGCACCTACAGCATCTTAGTCACTGCGGATGATGGTATTCAAGAACCTGTTCTTGGGATTCTTTCGTTAGCTGTAATACCTAACGCGGCCCCCAAAGTAGCAAATCCAGTCTCTAATCAGGCTGTCCAGGTGGGACAGCCCTTTAGGTTTATTATTCCTGATAACACCTTTGCAGATCCAAACGATGATGCCCTTGATATAAGCGCAAAACGAGCCAATGGAAGAACTCTTCCTACCTGGCTAACTTTCTCAAATAGAACATTAGAGGGAAAACCGGGTCCAAGTGATACCGGCACCTTTAATGATAAAACAGTTCCTCTACAGATATGCGCAACAGATGGTGATCAGGAGGCTTGCACCTTTTTTGATCTGAGCGTACAGGGAAGTTCAAACACCGAGACTGCCCTAGCCATCATTGTTCCTCTTGCAGGAGCTGCGGGATTGGCTATTGGTTGGTACAATAAAAGAGGGGTTATTCTTAACCCCTGGAACCGCAAAAAATATGATAAAGGAACAAAATCTGTTTCAATTGGCTACCCATTCGAGTACAAGCTCGAAACTTCAAAAGATCAAACGAAATTAGTCAAAGCATTTGAAGGACGCAGAATGCTTTGCGACCTCCCCGCTCCCAAAACCCTTGATCAGAAGGGTTGGTTAGAATGGCTAAAGTATGACGATCCAATTCCGGGCGGAGAGTTACTCCCTAGATGGCTTGAGTATGATTTAGGCGAAAACATGCTTATTAGCGAATCTGGTCCTAAGAACAAAGATATAGGCCAATACATCGTTCGAATCTATGGACCTGGGGAAGTAATCCTTGAAGAAGTTAAGCTCGATGTAGGTGGGTTAAGTCAATAAAGTATTAGAATATAGAGGGGCTTGCAAAATTGCTTTGCCTGGAGAAAATGGGGATTTTAAAGCATGTTTCCAGTGACAGCGAAGCTGCCACGGTCAATTCGACGAGGTCGACCCTTGAGGGTCGATTGAGGAGAAGAGACGAAAATAGGCTTTAAAAGGGCATTTTTAACGGGCGAA
>JAJFMK010000084.1 GCA_021772215.1 Chlamydiota bacterium
GTTAGATAAGAGGATTTAAAAGATATGAGTAGAATAGGAATCTCATCTGACAGCATTGAGCGTCTTTTGTTCACTAATCGACATCCTTTGCAGCAAATGAGAAGAGGCTCTGCAATCCTTAGCGCTATTTTTGGCTCTGCAATCTTAAGCCAAGTGGCAGCTTCAAGCAACTCTGCTGCCAAAAGGTTGGGTAGCGCCCCAAATTCCATTGCAAAAATCCCAACACAATCCGCTTACCCCAATACTCCCTTTTCATTATCAATATCTCCAACAGACTACTTTGAAGACCCAGACTCAGGCGGATTTCAGCTCGACATCGTTGAGAAAAACAGAGACATACCTCTTAGTTGGTTAAATTTAGGCTTTGAAAAAGTTTCTTTTATAAGCAATTTTCCAACATCTTCTTCTCTCTCAAAAGTTGATGTTTCAAAAAATTTCGTTTTCGGAGCAGTCTTTACTTCTGGTCTTGTGATCATCGATGTAAGCGATCCAAAAAAACCCTCTGCTGTTGGCTCATATGGCACTACAGGGGGCGTCTACGATGTGGCTGTTGTAGACAATCACGCATACGTCGTCGACAGTAATGCTGGGTTAGTTATTTTAGATGTAGCTAACCCTAGCTTACCTTCTCTATTAGGGTCTTATAATGCATTTCACAATTTCAATACTGTCTCCATTGCAGGCGATTTTGCATATATAGCTGATTATTTATCTGGACTGTTTATCATCGACATAAGTAACCCTAACTCCCCAACTTTGGTCGGTTCGTTAAATAGACCAGGTGAATCTTACGCAGTCGATGCTAATGAGAGCTTTGCTTATTTAACCGGTGACCGCTTTAGTGTATCTATTATTGACGTAAGCGCCCCACAAAATCCTATCCTAGTTGGTTCAGTAAGAGGCTATGGAGAAGACATCGCCGTCGTTGAAGACTTAGCCTATGTGGTTGGAAATGGATTAGAAATCATCGATGTAAGTGATCCT
This sequence comes from Chlamydiota bacterium, assembly GCA_021772215.1. GTDB lineage: Bacteria > Chlamydiota > Chlamydiia > Chlamydiales > JAJFMK01 > JAJFMK01. The sequence goes on from JAJFMK010000084.1 coordinate 985, forward strand.
ACTAAACCTACCATATTAGGATTCCACCTTATGCAGCAACAGGCCCTTGGCGTGCAAGTGTCTGGAAACTTTGCTTATGTCGCTAACACTGTACTTGGCTTAAGAATCTTTGATGTAAGTGATCCTAGCTCTCCATTGCTAATTGAAACCTATGAAACTCCCCAGTCCACCGTTGGTGTAGATGTTGTGGAAAATATCATCTATATAACTGGGTATTTTGGCTTAACAATTTTGGAAGAGAATCTTCTTCTATCTGGAACACCAAAGCAAAACGATATTGGCAACTATGATCTCGAGCTGATTGCAGAAGACCCAGATCAAAATCGCGCCTCATCAACTTTCACCATACGCGTTGAAGGCCCTCCAGAAGCTACGCAGGCGATCCCAAACCAGTTAGTTGATGTCGATACTCCCTTCACCTTTTTTCTAGACCAGGAGGTCTCGCCTGACCCCAATGGAGACATAGTCTATTACGCAATAGAGGGTGCGGACCAAGCTAACCTGCCAAACTGGTTAGAATTTTCCCCAATTGGAATTTTCTCTGGTACAGCTGAGTCGGCAGACGTAGGTAGATACGAAATCATCGTTGAAGCTTATGATGGAATCGTTTTTGAAACGACGAATAGCAGCTTTTCACTAACAGTTGACCACTTTCCGAAAGTAGCAATCCCTATTCCAAACCAGGCAGCAAATGTCAATTCTCTTTTCCTCTTGACGCTACCACAGGAGACCTTCACTGACCAAGACATCGACGATATCCTCACCTATCGCGCTTCGTTAGCTGATGGCTCTCCCCTCCCACCATGGTTAAATTTTAACGATAAAAACCTGCAATTTAGCGGCACCCCAAAACCCAAAGATGAAGGCTCTATACTTCTAGCTGTAAGCGCCACAGATAATCCTGGCGCAACAACCAACGCAATCTTTACCTTATCCATTGGTGAATTTCCTACTATTCGCAACGCAATACCAGATCAACTCGCAGCAGCAGGGGTTTTCTACCTCTATTCAATACCCGGCAATAGCTTTTATACGCCTCCAGGAGAATCCTTAAGCTACAGTGCAAGGAGGTCAGACAACAGCCCCCTACCCACCTGGCTTAGCGTTGCTGCAACGAGATTGGAATTTCAAGGGACTCCTCAACTAGGTGACAAAGGGGTCGTGCCTATAAAAGTTACTGCCGAAGATTCAAAAGGAGGGGCAGCAACCTCTCTTTTTGATTTAAGGGTCGCCGATGCTCTCTCTGAAGAGACCACCCGCGTGGGACGCACATTTAGTTATCAGATTCCAGACGATATGGTTAGCGAACCCCTTGGCCCTGTCACATACAGCGCTACCCTCGGCGATGACTCGCCACTACCAACCTGGTTAACCTATAGTTCGGCAATTCAAACAATCTCTGGAACTCCCCCAAGCGGATCAGATGGAACATACAGCATCTTAATCACAGCAAATGACGGCATCCAACCACCAGCCTTAGGCACACTCACCCTAAAAGTCGACCCAAACGCTCCTCCTGAAGTTATCAACCCCATCTCCAGTCAAACTGCGCAGGTGGGACAAAGATA
>JAJFMK010000085.1 GCA_021772215.1 Chlamydiota bacterium
AAACCTTGGAATCGTCTACCACGAACTTGGGAACCAAGAAAAAGCAATTGATTATCATCAAAAACAACTTACAGTAGTTGAAAACATAGGAAATCAGAGCCATATGGGGATTGCCTACGGAGGACTCGGTAATGCCTATTCTTCCCTTGGAGAATATAATGAAGCAATTAAATATCACAAAAAACACCTAGAAATCGCACAAAAAATAGGAAATACTAATGAGGAAGGGGATGCCTACGGAAATCTTGGCAACGTATGCCAATCCCGTGGAAAATACCAACAAGCAATTCAATACCATAAGAAGTGCCTTTCAATAGCAAAAAACCTAAAAAACAGAGTGGTTGAGGGAAATGCTAACGGCAACCTAGGAAACGCTTACCTAGCCAATAAAGAATTTCAATGTGCCAAATATTGTTATGAACAGCAGCAAAAAATCGCTAAAGAAACGGGGATAATAGAAGGAATGGCAACAGCCTGTTATAACCTCGCTCTCTTATCTTACTTGCTAGGAGATAGCTTAAGTTCGGAACAGCTTCTGATTGAATCCATTAAAATTTATTCGACAATACAGGTAAATTTAGAACGTGATGAGTGGAAAGTTTCCATCTTTGAAAAGCAATCAAAGCCATATTACTGGCTTCAGCACAACTACTTCACTGCAGGAAAAGTAAAAGAAGCAATCGAAGTTTGCGAAAGGGGACGAGCTCGAGCGCTTTTTGATCTTTACTGTGATCGTCTGCAACATTCTAAGGAAGTAAGGGAAGCGAAGGAAAATATAACGCTTGAAAAGATGCAAGCAGTTGCCAAAAGAGAAAAAACTTCATTTGTCTATTTTTCCAAATCTCTTAACAACGAAGTGCATGTATGGATCGTCAAAGCAGACGGTATGCGAAGCAAGAAAGTCGAGCTTCCAGAGGGTTTCAAGACCAAAGCTGTCACATCGTTATCAGAAAATGAGTCTCGTCAGTCGCTAATTGGCGACTATCTGCCTGATCGAGGCCTCACCTTTAAACACATGCACAGTTCTACACAACCTAAAGAAAAAGAGAAACAGGCGGATGAAAGCACCCATCTCTCGGAAGGTTTAGAAAAGTGCTATCAAACACTGATTACCCCTATAGAAGAGTGGCTTGATGGGGAGAGGTTAACTATCATCACCGATGCCACAATGCGGGATGTGCCTTTTGCTGCTCTTTATAAAAATGGTCCTGACGGAAGGGAATATCTCATCGATAAGTACACCATTTCTATGGCGCCCTCTGTTCGGATATTTGACCTTCTCCATGAGTTAAAACCTCTAAATGATGGTTCGGCATTGATTGTAGCTGATCCCGACATCAAAGAGAAAAGACTTAATGGAGCAAAAAAAGAAGGAGAAGTGCTGGCTCAGAGAATTCCAAGCTCAAAAAAGCTCTTCGAAGAAAATGCCACTCTCGCAGCGGTCAAACAGGCAGCCTCAAATGCCTCGATCCTCCACTTCGCCTGCCATGGGTCAGCAGATACTCGAATCAGTCGAGATTCGATCTTTGAAGGAGGTCTCTGCCTCACAGACGGCAAAGGAAAAGAGGAGATACTCTTTGCCGATGAGATCCAACAGCTCGACTTAAAGGCGGACTTAGTATTCTTAAGCGCTTGTGAAACAGGGACAGGTGCCGAAAGACGTGAAGGAGTTATCGGTCTCTCTAGGGCCTTTTTAGGAGCTGGTGTCCCCTCTGTTATTGCAACTCACTGGAATATTGATGATCACATCACCCAAAAAATTGTCTCAAATTTCTACACAAACCTCCTCGACAAAGAGATGACAAAAGCCAAAGCCCTAAGACACACAATGCTTAAGCAGAGACTTGCCCACCCAGATAAACCACATCTTTGGGGTGCATTCTTTTTAATCGGAAAATAGGAGAAAGAATCATGATGAGTTCAACTAAAGGAATCGGATCAGAACCGTTCCTAATATCCAGCTATACTACCCAAAAAAATAACAACCAGGTAATTTTAGAGCTATGGGGTTCTCAAGAGACAATTACCAATGGTGTGATCAAAGACCTTGCTGGAAACCAGATCAGTGAAATTTCCCCGGCCAGTATTTATAGAGAAAAAGGCCAATCAATTACTGGTCCCGCTCTTTTGGCTTATGTAAAAACTACACAACTGTCACCAGTACTGCACAACTTAGGAAAAAAGAATATCGTTTGGTTAGTTCCCACTGCAGGTACAAGCACTGTTTCTGGTGGAAATAAAGAAAATAACAACTATTCTGGAAATACTTTTGTTAATTTAGAAGAAGAAAAGGCATCCCTTCAAAAACTTCTACCTAACGACTTTTTAGAAGACATTGAGCAAAACTACGAAACTAAGGAGAAGTTAGACGAGTTAGGAAAAGAACTTACTAACAAAGGAACCCAGGCCTACCAAAGCTCATATTTTTCCGACAGCATTGATTATCTTATTAAAGCACTCTTTGTTTACATATCGCTAGAAGATAAAAAAAGTGTTGCAGCTTGCAATGGTGAGCTCGGCAAGGCTTACTATTCACTTGGAGAATATCTGCAAGCAATACAACACCATGAAAAACAGCTAAAAATTGCAGAGGAAATAGAAAACAGAGCAGAAAAAGGGCACGCTTACATTGGCCTCGGAAACGCCTATGACTCCCTCGAGGAATATCGAAAGGCAATTCAATATCATGGAAAACACCTGCAAATAGCAAAAAAAGAGAAAGATCGACCGAATGAGGGGACTGCCTACAGCAATCTAGGAAACGCATACCAGGAGCTTGCAGAATATCAAAAGGCAATTGAGTATCATGAAAAATGCTTACAAATTGTAAAAAAAATAGGAGACCGACAAAGTGAGGGAGGTACTTATGCCAATCTCGGCAATATCTACGATTTTCTCAGAAAGTATCAAAAAGCGATCCAGTGTCATGAAAAACACCTACAAATCGCAAAAGAAGAAAAAGATCGAGCAAACGAGGGAACTGCCAACTGTAATATTGGAAATGTGTACCTACAACTTGCAGAATATCGTGAAGCGATAAAATATCATGGGCAAAGCCTGAAAATTGCAAAAGAAGAAGAAGATCAAGAGGCTGAAGGACGTGCATACGGCAACCTAGGAATTGCCTACGAATCCCTTGGAGAATTTCGTGAAGCGATAGAATATCATGAGAAAAGCCTGAAAATTGCAGAAGAAAGAAAGGACCGAGAAGGTGAAGGAGCTTCATACGGCAGCCTAGGTATCGCCCATCGCTCACTTGGAAAATTTCAACAAGCAATTCAGCACCATAATAAGCAACTACAAATCGCGAAAGAAAGAAAAGACAGGTTAAGTGAAGGAGCTGCCTATAACGGCCTTGGAAACGCACACAACTTGCTTGGAGAATACGGAGAAGCAATCGAATATCATAAAAAACATCTGCAAATCGCGAAAGAAATGAAAGACCGAGAAAATGAAGGAACCGCCTATATCGGCCTTGGAAACGCGCTCAATTCCTTTGGAGAATATCGTAAAGCGATCGATTGTCATGAAAAGGCCCTGAAAATCGCAAAAGTAATAAAAGACCGAGAGACTGAAGAAACTGCCTACAGTGGCCTTGGAAACTCCTATTACTACCTTGGGGAATATCGAAAAGCGATCCAACAGCATGAAAAACAGCTGCAAATCGCAAAAGAAATAGAAAATCCAGAGAGTGAAGGGGGTGCCTACAGTGGCCTTGGAAACGCGTACGCAGGCTTGGCAGATTATCGAAAAGCGATTCACTACCATGATAAGAGCTTGCAGATCACAAAAAAAATTGAAGATCGGCAGGGTGAGGGAAATACTTACGGAAATCTTGGCAACTCTTACTACTCCATTGGAAACTACCCAAAAGCGATCCAGCATCATAAGGAACACTTAAAAATTGCAGAAGAAATAGAGGACCAAGGTGGTATCGGACGTGCATACGGTAACCTCGGAAACGCATACCACGAACTTGGAGAGTATCAAAATGCGATCGAGCACCACCAGAAAAGCCTCAGAATCGCACAAAAAATAAAGGATTTACCTGGTGAGGAAGGCGCATACGGCAATCTCGGAAACGACTATCACGCTCTTGGAAACTATCAAGAAGCAATTCGTTATCATAAAAAAGACCTACAAATCGCAATAAAAATAAAGGACCGAGCAGGCGAGGGAAATACCTATGGCAACTTAGGCAAGGCCTGCGACGCCCTAGGAGAATATCCAGAAGCAATCCAATATTTTAATAAACAGCTGCAAATCGCGAAAGAAGTAGAAAATCGAGAAGATGAAGCGAAAGCAAATCACAACCTTGGGTTGTCCCTTTTTGAACTGCATAAGTACCCAGAATCGGAAAAAGCTCTTGCTCAATCTGTTGCAACCTATTCAGAAATACAGTCTGACTTAGGACGCGATGAGTGGAAAATCTCCATCTTTGAGGGGCAATCGAGCACTTATCGCAGGCTTCAATACAACTACTTCACTACTAGAAAAATAAAAGAAGCGCTTGAAACTTGTGAAAAAGGGCGCGCTCGAGCACTTTTTGATCTCTATTCCAATCGACTGCAGCTTTCTGAGGAAGCACGCAAAACGAAGGAAAACATCACGCTTGAACAGATGCAAGCTGTTGCCAAAAGAGAAAAAACTTCATTTGTCTATTTTTCCAAATCTCTTAACAACCAAGTCCATGTCTGGGTCGTAAAAGAAGATGGGATGTACAGCGAAAAAATCGAACTCCCTGACGGCTTTAAAACTAAAGCTCTCCCCTCTTCGGCAGGAGATGCACCTCAACAGTCGCTAATTAGCGATTATCTACCAGATAGAGGCCTATCTCTTAAACCCAAAGGCAGCTCTACCCAACCCAAAGAAAAAGAGAAACAGCCGAATGAAAGCACTCATCTCTCGGAAGGTTTAGAAAAGTGCTATCAAACACTAATCACCCCTATAGAAGAGTGGCTTGATGGGGAGAGGTTAACTATCATCACCGATGCCACAATGCGGGATGTGCCTTTTGCTGCTCTTTATAAAAATGGTCCTGACGGAAGGGAATATCTCATCGATAAGTACACCATT
>JAJFMK010000086.1 GCA_021772215.1 Chlamydiota bacterium
CTGAGCTCCCCCTATCATTTAGGAACATTGTCCTCTTTGATGATGGCTCCTACTCCGGAGGACAGTTGAGGGGCCATGTTATGGGTCTATTTCAAAAATTTACAGAGCTTCAGCGCCAATCTTCATCTAAATCAAAAGTACAAAATGTGACTATCCATGCCGTCTGTCCCTACATGACCAATTTTGCAGTAGGATTGATGAGACAGTGCCAAGAGGAGATTCGCGATCGCTCGAAAGGCCATATTACTCTTGAGTTTTACCACTCAGAAGTTATTCCAACAGTTGCAGAAAGTGTGTCAGAGGCTAATAAAGACTCACTTAACGAGCTGTGGTGGAGTAAAGAAGCGCAAGAGGCTCAAAACGCGGGAAATGGCAGCAGTGTTGTTCCTAGAGTTGGAGCTGACAGCAGAGGAATTTATCTATTTAACCATAAAATCCCCAACAGCGAATCTTTCCCAGAACCCATTGCCGAAGGAAGGGTTCACTACGGTAATGCAGTCGATTTTCAACGAGTTGACGGAACATTTAGGTATTGGCTTCGAGAAATTGTTCCTCCCTATAAACCGTGCAAAAAGATGAAAAACTCCCCAGTTAAAAATAGCGAATTAGGTCGCCCAGCTTCTAAAAAAACACGGATGGATGACGACGACGACTACAAGCCTACTAGGAGAGGGTAGCTCTTTGCTGCATTAAGAGCTTCCCTAGCCAGTTTTCTCCCGTTCCCTCGTCTCCTCTACCCCAAAAAGAGCTGCTCGTATCCTCTACAAGCTGTCTCTTTTTGGTATTTTTTAAGTAATCAGCTAAAACTGGGTTTTGAGTAAATTTCTTTTGAAGAAGCTGACGCATTAGGGCCAATTTTTCCTCATCTCTAATCTCTTTACCGTGTTCTTCTCTTAATTTTTGCATAGCTGTTTTGACTTTTCCTGGATCTGTAAAAACGGACAACTCTTTTGCCTTTGCTAGATCTAGAGAGGCCGCCTGCCTTGCCATATAGGGAATTTCCAGACAAAAATAGAACTTCGTCAAAAAAGAGAGATTTTCATCTCCTTTCATTCTTAAAAAAATCAGTGTAGGAAAGAAATTTGAAAAGCATTTGTAATCATCTGACTTGGATTTAAAAAGGATATCATCTTCTTGATCACCATATGCTTTACGCGAAGGAGAAAAACATCTGCTTGTCCATTCACGATTAAATCGAGAGGCAAAAGCTTCCGGCTCTGGCATCTCAGCCACTTCTGTCTCGTTTGCGATTTTCGCAGCTAGGTCGCTGTAATATTTTGGTAGATCGTCTGGCTTCTTTCTCGAAACTTTCCACTGCCCCTGTTCACAAGATAAGTATCCAGTCGTAAAGAGCGGTTCATAAGATTTGCTATTTACTTCAAAAAATTCCCTTAATACAGCAGCTAAAGTCAAACGGGTCCCTCCTAATTTTTTTTGGTACATGATCATACCTATTTCTGATTAATCGTGAAGAAAAAAGATTACTGAAGAGGTAGCCAGTCATCCCTGATATTGAAGCGTTTGTTGATATGCTTCTCCATCTCGAGCTGGATCAGCTCTTCATCGGTGAGGCCGGGGTAGCGTTTTTTTAGCTCATGGCGGTAGCGATCGAGAGCATCTTTGATCTCTTTAAGCTCCTTCCAACTTTTACTTTTTAACTTTTCGGGAGTTTTGACGAGAGCTCTTAAGATTGATTTGGGCAGATCTATCTCTTCGTAAGACCCTTTCTCCTTGGCATGCAGGCGTTTAAGATCTCTTTGCATCCTCATGATGAGAACAAGCTTATCTTGGCCATCATTTGAGCTCTGCTGGCCGGAGGCTTGATCCGCCTCTTCTAAGATCTTAGCTTTAAGCATCTTATCAAGTTCTTTAGCTAGAGCCTCTTCCGCTTTAGTAAAATTAGTTTTTGCCATATACTCACCAACAGAGGGCTGGTTCTACCCTACCCCTCATTATATCAAATTTTTACTTTATTCGAGAGTGATGAAGGAAATAGAAGTTGACCTGGCTGTAATTGGCTCAGGTCCTGCAGGTCAAAAGGGAGCGATCCAAGCAGCTAAGCTTGGAAAGCGTGTTGTCGTGATCGAAAAAGATGTCGATCCCGGCGGCGCCTGCCTCTATTCCGGAACGATTCCCTCAAAAACACTACGTGAAGGAATTTTAGATCTCACCGGCTTTCACGATAAGAGTTTCTACGGCAAAGACTACCCAATTCGCGAGGTGAAGATCGGCGATCTTACCTATCGTCTAAGCCGCGTTTTGGAAGAGGAGAGCGACCTGATTCAGCGTCAGTTTGATAGAAACGGCGTGCAGCTGGCCAGTGGAACGGCTCGCTTCGATGATAATCACACCATTGTTGTCATGGACCGCAACTTTGAGATCACAACTAAAATTCGTTTTAAAAAGGCGCTGATTGCTACCGGCTCTATTCCGCGCAATCCACAAAATGTCCCCTTCGATAGCGAGGTTATTCTCGACTCTACACGCCTTTTAGAGATCGACAAAATCCCAAAGACGATGCTTGTGCTCGGGGGCGGTATTATTGGCGCCGAATATGCGAGCTTCTTTGCTGCTTTGGGCACTGAGGTGACTGTCATTGATAAGCGAGAACAGATGCTTCCGCTACTCGACCATGAGATCGGCCTGCAGATGCAAAAGGCGATGAGCGATATCGGTCTTAAGTTCTACGGTAAAAAGATGCCCGACATCATCTACCGCGAAGGGGATCGCGCCATCTGCGAATTCAAAGATGGCACCAAGATGGAGAGCGATATTCTCCTATACGCTCTTGGCCGTGAGGCGAACGCCCGCAAACTTAGAATCGAAAATGCCAGCATCGCACTCAATGAAAGGGGCTACATCCCTGTGAATGCGCTCTTCCAAACTTCGCAAGCCCACATCTACGCCGCCGGTGATGTGATCGGCGGCCCCTGCCTCGCCTCGACCAGTATGGAGCAAGCGCGCCTCGCCATCCGCCACGCCTTCGGGGCACAGACGCATCACTTCCCCTCTGTCTACCCTATCTGTATCTGGACGATCCCCGAGATCTCCTCCTGCGGCATGACAGAAGAGCAGCTGATTGAGATGGGCTTTAACTACGAGGTGGGCCGCGCCTACTACTACGAAATCGCCCGCAGCCACATCGACGGCTCGAAAGTGGGCCTCTGTAAGCTTCTCTTTCACGCTGAGACCTTAGAGCTCCTCGGCGCCCACGTCTTTGGCAAAGGCGCCAACGAGGTGATCCACATCGCCCAGGTTGCCATGAACCACAACGCCAAAATTGACTACTTTATTAACCAGGTCTTCAACTATCCTTCCTATGCCGAGGGCTTCCGCATCGCCGCCCTCAACGGCATCAATAAAGTTGCCCACCGCATCTGAAGCTTGACAGTTTCTTGAGATAGTACGTATATTCAGCGCTAAAAAAGGTGGAAACCTATGACCCCTATCACTTCTGCACTGACTGATCTTCCCCTACGAAACATTTCTTCTAGCAATTTTGCAGCAGATGTCACCTCTAGTGTGGACTCGATAACGCGTCCCATCTTCGCTAAGATGCAAGAACTTCTCATTCGTGCACTCATTCTCGCACGTACAGTATGTCGCCTCGCTATCATCTCAGTTACCGTGATTTTCATTATCTGCATTGCAGTAGCCCTCTTCGAAGGCTCTCTCGAATCAGATGAAGCTACCATAGCTAAAGGGAACCCTGTCCCCCTAAGGCAGTGGCAAAAGCTAGCTGGCGGCTCTTTTAACTTAAGCTTTCTCGACAGGACATCTAAAAAAGAGCAAACGATACTGAACCGATTCCTTTGGAGGTTAGAAAACACTTCAGACTATAAACGAAGCCCCAAAGAACTAACCACAACCGTGCTACGGATGTTAGAGTCTTTAGACCCAGCCAAAGGATACAACAGCTTCAGGGAATTCTTTTTCACTTTTGTCGGCGAAAATCTTGAAGCGTGTTCAGATAGAGCCAACCAGACTCTAAACTTTGTCTATACACGCTGGCGTTTAGCAACCCTCTCAAAAGAAAATACGAGCCCAATAAAGAAAATGGAGATCTTAGTCAAATGCGCCAAAGCGATCGCTCTAAGAGACGCCGTTGAATTCAAAATGAGAAGCCAGCCCAATTACAATGAAAGCACAGAGATCTTTCTCTACTTTGATTGCCGATTCCAGGAGCAGATTGATGCCCCCATTAAAAACATGTCTCACTCCTGGTGTGCCCTATTTTTTCTCTACACTGAATTTGATTTCACCGAAGGTGAGATCGTCGATATCGTCAACAACAAGATCTTTGATACGCTCTCTACCCTTCCTGAGCTCGACGAGGTGATGATGGAGGACCCTGAGTACAAAAAGCTGCACGATGACCTGCCAGAAATTCCAACAGAAAGCCAAGCAACTGAGTTTAAATTTGCCAAATCTGATTTAGTTCGAAAGCGGCTCAAAGATTGGCGTATTGAACTTAATCTCATTAAACCACGCTCTTTGGTTTTCTCTTTGACCCCACAATCTTAGCTATACTCTTGACATCCTTCTCTTACGGATCCTATATTTACACCTCAAAACCAACTAATTGGAAGCAATATGCCTAATATTTCACTGTTTAACTTAACGACTATCGAGAACACCATCTGCACCGGTGTCACAGCAATGACGCTCTCCTCTCCAACCTCTTTTTATCATGTACTTCAAAGCTCAATAAGAGCCGAATCGTTGGCTTTAGCTGTGACTTTGGTGTCTATTCCGATTTTCAGTGAATCACTGCTTCCAGCTATTCACAACTTTACCCATCTCTCTCTCTCCATAGCTCTGATATCTAAAGGAGGAGCTCTCTTAACAGGGGGAAGCTCTGCTGTTCTTCCCATCATGATATTCTGGATCTTCTTTCGAAGCTTTCAAACTCTTCCTACCCAACCTCCAGAACCAAGAATGGTGACAAGGAGAGAGAGCTTCTCTTCAAGCTCACATAGACCTCTTTTTTCCCGTTCTCAGCGCCACACTTCGAATAGAATGCGGCTAGATGATATGCTAGATGATCTTTTACAAACTATCGGCGCTCCATTGTCGGGAGCGCCTTCTCGACTAAGGCGATGGAGACAAAACTCAACCCAGACATTCGATTTAGATTTTCTTTCCCACATCCCTTCGAACGAAAAAGTCATTGTGGACAGCTGGCTCAAGAGATTGGAGGAGACACGTGACTATATATTTTCCCGCCAAGCTCTATCTAAAACTGTCCTTAGCATCCTCGAGTCTTTAAATCCCAGTAAAGGATATGATGCATTTAGACATTTTTTCTATACCTTCGTCCCTGAAAATCTTGAGGCTTGTGAAGATCGAGCAAATGTAACTCTCACCTTTGTCTATATCCACTGGCGCATCGCAACGTTAGCAAAAGAGAAGGCGACCATTCAAAAGAAAATGGAGGCCTTAGTCAAATGTGCCAAAGGGATTGCCATCATGGATGCTGTGGAGTTAAAACTGAGAACTAAGCCCGATTTTTCAGAAAGCAGCGAGATCTTTCTTCTCTTTGCAAACCGATACAAAGGTCAGATCGACACCCCAATTCAACGAATGACCAACGATCAGTATGCTGAAAAGGAGCTTAGAGAGAATTTTTACATTTCTGACGAATACATTGTAAACACTGTAAACAAAAAGATCTTTGATACACTCTCTACCCTACGTGAACTTGATGAGGTAATGATGGAAGATCCTCTATACAAGAAGCTGCACGATGACCTGCCGGAAATTCCAACGGAAAGCCAAGCAACTGATTTTCAATTCGCCAAAGCAGAGCTAATTCGAAAGCGGCTCAAAGATTGGCGTATTGAACTTAATCTCGTTAAACCGCGCTCTTGGTTTTCTCTTTAGCCCAGCTGATCTCACCATCTTTAGTTTGTAGCTCGATCGCACTCTGTGGCGGGATATTGCCCTCGAGGATAGCTGTGGAGAGTGGATTGATTACTTTCTGCTGGATGAGGCGTTTTAGAGGCCGCGCGCCAAAGAGAGGGTCGTAGCCCTCTTCGGCGAGGAGGGCTAGGATGGCGTCGTCGAAGGTGAGGACGACCTGGCGATCTTGCAGACGCTTTTGGAGCTGTTTAAGCTGTATCTCGACAATCGCTAACATATCCTCCTTTTGAAGTGGCAGGAAGGGAAGAACGTCGTCGAGGCGGTTTAGGAATTCCGGTCTAAAGTGCGCTTTGAGTATAGGATCAAGAAGTGCCATCACAGCCTCATGAGAGAACTCTTTACGCTGCTTTTCGAGATAGACAATCAGCTCCTGAGAGCCGAGGTTGGAGGTCATGATAAAGAGCGCATTTTTACAATTGACGCGCCGCCCTTTACTGTCGGTGATATGGCCATCATCAAAGACCTGTAGCAAAATATTGAAGACATCTGGATGAGCCTTCTCAATCTCATCGAGAAGGACCACGCTGTAGGGCCGGCGACGCAGGGCCTCGGTAAGCTGCCCCCCCTCTTCATAGCCGACGTAGCCTGGAGGCGATCCGATCAACTTAGAGACGCTATGCTTCTCCATATATTCCGACATATCGAGGCGGATCATCGCCTCCTCTTGATTAAAGAGGGTAACGGCTAACGCCTTCGCCAGCTCTGTCTTTCCAACGCCGGTCGGTCCAACAAAGAGGAAGGCGCCGATGGGACGAGATGGGTCTGATAAACCAGATCGAGAGCGACGGATTGCATCAGAGACGGCCGTCACAGCAAAATCTTGGCCAACAACGCGCTTCTTTAAGTCATCTTCTAAGTGAAGTAGCTTTTCCGCTTCCGCCTCTACCATCCTCTGCACAGGAATCCCTGTCCATTTCGAAACAATCTCTGCGATTAAGAACTCATCCACCTCCTCTTTGAGAAGGCGCTCAGAGCGACTCTCTAGATCAGCTTGTGCTTTATTGATCTCCTCTTGAACAGCAGGAATCAAGCTATAGCGGATCTCTGCGACGCGGTTGAAGTTGGA
>JAJFMK010000087.1 GCA_021772215.1 Chlamydiota bacterium
AGCGATAAGTGTCAGATAGATAAGGGTATCTGCGCTTCTTCCAGGGAGCACCCGATCAAAGATCTGGAGCATATAGAGAGGCAAAACGAGATAGAGGACATTGATAAAGGCAGAAAATAGCCCAATATATACAAATCCGCGCCGGCATGTGCGAATAACTTGTTCAAAAAAGGCTGATCCCACCAAAAAACCCCCTAAACCGTCTTATGTCTCACATTATCAATTTTTTTACGAGAAATTACCTACAGCTTTATTCGAATTTAATATAATGAGCGTAATAATATAAGATGGAGGGGTGTGTAAACCATACATTCTCTCCAAAAACTCAAATTAATATGTGTTGATTATCAACATGTTAACCGCCCTTCCGCGAAGGGAGGGAATCGAAAACACGGACCGCTATCGGATCCGTGACTATAAACTCTATAAATACACAACCAGGAGGCAATTATGCCTGGTTTTTTTGGTATTAATATAGAGATTGGCAGTCGAGGCGAAGATGAGGTGACAATTGACGAAGGAGGTCTATGGATCGTCAAAACCGGTAAAGGAGACGATACGGTCATCATGGATACCAATATTGATGTGGATCTACAAGATGACAACTTGATCGCTCTTATAAACACCGGCCAAGGTGACGATACTATTATACTTCACGAAGCAGATGAGGCAACAGGATATAAAAAGGCCATCGTGAGCGCAGGCTCTGGTCACGATACGGTCTCTGCCATCAACATGGATGCAATGTTTGTCCATACGGGCTCAGGAAATGACATGGTTCTATTAGACGATGTCAACTCCTCTCAAGTCCACATGGGTAGCGGGCATGATATCCTACAATATGCCAAAGATGTGTCCCTGCAGACGCACTGGTTTCACGACCACGCCCACATGGGCAGTGGAAACGATATCGTCGACTATTCAGTTGCCGTAAATAGCCTAGGGATGGCTGGAGATAGTGCCCACTTTATGGGTGGCGAAGCTCAAGAGAGTGACGCCTCTTCACTTGTAGATGCCTATCTAATGAACACCTACCCCTCAGCCAATTTCGGCGCTGTTGTTATGGTCTCTGCCGATGCAACACTTAGCGGAGATACGTTCATTATAACTTTAGATGAGTTCGTTGAACTCGATCTAGCAGAGCTTGAAGCTATTCTTCAAGATCTAGTCGATAGAATGGCCCTTGGAAAGACTGTCTCTTTAGCCGAGTTTGGCCTAGATATTACACTAAAACATTTCGAAAACATCATTGTACAGCTTCCAGGAAACCCTGCAACGGAAGATATCGTTCAAGTAGATATCGACTCCCCTGCAGATCCTATTGATACAGGAGGAGCTACCGATATCGTCGACTACTCAGTAGATGTAGATCGTTTAGGTGAAGCTGGCGGACCCTCATTTATTGATGCTGGTGAGGGCACCGAGACAAACATAATTGATGCTCTTAACAACTACATTGATAGCGAATTTGGCCCGGATGCAAGACTTATCACATTGCAACGTCCTACCGACGGCTCTGGAAATAATATCGAAGATGGAGATCTGCTTGTTCTATCGTATGACACCTACTATCAAGGTGTTCTTGAGCACTTTGACCACCCGGATTTTCCATTAAGTAGCGCAGACCTCGAAGCAGCTCTTGAAGATATGGCCAATGGTTTAACTGTAGACTTAAACTTTCTTGGTATTGATCTAGAAATTGCAAACTTTGAAGCAATTGCAATCGTCGCAGAGAGCCGTGGAACTCCCCCTGCAACGGAAGATATCGTGCAAGTCAGCAGCGACACTCTCGCAGCCGACATCGATACTGGTGGTAGAAATGACATTGTAAATCTCTTTGTTGCTACAGACGGTCTAGGAGTGGATGGGAATGGCAATCTCTTAGATGGAGGAGAGGGCGAGGAATCACTCCACACCCCTGCTGTTGAAGCTTACATTGCTCAATTAGAACAAGATATCTCAACCCAAACGGGAGCCGCATTTAGCTTTGATGTGCTCAGCGTACTTGGTGGTCGTGACCAAATTGGTGACACACTTATCTTAACACTTGATGAACTCGTTGCTATTCCAACAATCACTTTTCAAACGCAACTGGATAAAATGAATACCACTGGTTTGGCTGATTTAAATTTCTTTGGTCTAGACATCGATATCGCCAACTTCGAAAGCATTATCATTCTTGCCGAAGCGAAGGAGAATCAAGTTCAGCTGAATAGTGACACCGTGGATGGTGACTGGTATATGGGTAGCGAAAATGACATTATGGACTTAACTCTTGTAGTTGACTCCCTTGGAAACCCCGGTAGTGTCTATTTCCTAGACGGGGGCGAAGGAAACGAGTCTGATAACGAATTCCAGTTAGAGACCTACCTTAACGACAACTACTTCTCCGTATCGGAATTCACCGAGCTCTACAACGCTGGATTCGGAGGAGGAGATACACTCATTTTAGCCTATGACCAGTTCTTGGACTTAGACCCTAGCCAACTCGATCCTATTGTTGAAGATTGGTTAATTCGTATGGACAATGGAGAAGTTATTTCTCTTCTCCCCTTTGGTGTCAATCTTGAAATCGCTAACTTCGAACACATTGTTGTCTTAGAACCACCAAACCCCAACACTGAAGACGTTGTCGTTCTTAGCAGCGACAATCTCTTAGATGATGTAGATACCGGACAGAAGAACGATATTGTCGATCTTACTGTGGTCGTTGCGGGCCTTGGCTCGGATGGTAATGGCGTTACACTTGATGGTGGTGAAGGTGATGAGTCCTTCTCAGAATCTTTTGTACTTAACCAGATATTTGAAATCGAAACTCGCGATTTAATCAATTATGATGAACTGATTGTTTCCCTTGGAAACAATGTTGAAGGAGACACATTGATCTTAACATTAGATCAACTTGTCCCAGGCCTAGAGCCTGCAGGTGCAGCAGCTCTCTTCCAATCTTGGATCGATCAAATGAATAACGAAGCTCTACCTCCAGAGCAACGAGTCGTCTCCATGCTTCCCTTTGGACTTGATATCAACATTGCAAACTTTGAAAATATCGTCCTCCTCACTCAACCAGACCCCAAAGATATCGTATTGACAGGAAACACAGACAACTCAACTTCTGCAATTAGCACTGGCGATGGTGCTGATATTGTTGACTACCTCTTAGTTTTAGATGCTACCGACAATCCCCTTTCTGGGGGACCTTCCACTATCGACGGTGGTCAAGGTAATGAGACCGACTGGCAAACCGAACTTGATGCATACCTAGCAGATCGATATGCGTTATCAGAATTCAGCTCGATCTTTGAACTCGGTCAAACCACAACAGGAGATGTCCTTGTATTTACTTGGGAAACCTTAGCTGAACTTGAAGCTCAAATTGGCCTCGGAATTTATGATCTTGATGGCGCCTCTGTCTTGGCTGCACTCGCAGCTATGGATGCTGGCTTATCAGTTGATCTAAACGATCCCAATGGACCGCTCTATTTAGGGGTCGATGCGATCATTTCTAACTTCGAAGCATTAGCTTTTGTTGTTCAGGATTCAGCAAATTCAGACATTGTTCAAGTGAACATCCTCGATCAATCAGATCCCATCACTACTAAAGCTGGAAGTGATATCATCGAATATAGCGTAGATGTAAGCCGACTAGGAAGTCTCGGAGGACCAGACCTACTAGACGGAGGAGAAAGCGCAGAGTCAAATATGCTCGACCTTTACAACCAGTACCAACTCGACTTTTATAACAGTGAATCAACGAATGTTGGCTTATTCCCTGCCGGTGGTTTCTCAGGTGGTTTGAGTGACGGAGATATATTCGTTCTCGCTTACGACTCACTAGATGATGTAAACGCCCACTTCGCCGCTTTCCCTGTTGCTGCAAATAGCTTTATAGCTGCAGCAGACCTAATGGAAAGTGGTGGTTCAGTAGATCTTAACGATCCAAATGGACCGCTCTATTTAGGAATTGACACCGTGATTACTGGCTTTGAAGCCATTGCCATTTTAGTCAAACCTGAACCTGCTCCAGTTGTTCAAGTTGTTCCAGACCCAGACAATTCAAGCGAAACATCCTTTGTCCAAGGCCCCGAAGACAACATCTTAGATTTCATTGTGAAACTAGAACTACCGCATAGCTTTACGGCAGATGGTGGTGAAGGAAATGAAAATTGGGAGGCTGTCGCAGCGATCAATGATTACGTAGACACTCTCTTTGCAGTTTCTCCTGTCTTTGCAGTTATTGGTGATAGCCGCTTTGATCCTAATCCAGGAGATGTCTTCATACTTCGCTACAATTCGGAAACAGATTTTCAAGCCCACTGGGGTGAAGACTTAAATGCTGTTGCAGATCAGCTACAGGGTCTTCTAGATCAGATGGACGCAGGAGATTCCGTTAACTTAGGTGATGTTCAGTTTGCAACTGATATTGGCTTAGATGTCACACTATCTAACTATGAGTACTTTGCTTTTGCATATGAAGCTTCTTAAGATATAACTATCTAAAGGAGGTTCATGCCCAATCTCTTAAAAGATCCCCTTCCTTAACCGGGAGGGGATTTTTTTTTGCCCTAAAATGGTATACTTATCCCATG
Source organism: Chlamydiota bacterium (assembly GCA_021772215.1). Taxonomy (GTDB): domain Bacteria; phylum Chlamydiota; class Chlamydiia; order Chlamydiales; family JAJFMK01; genus JAJFMK01. The sequence goes on from JAJFMK010000087.1 coordinate 4,590, forward strand.
AAAAAGATCGCAATTGTAGGGGCAGGCATGGCAGGGCTTGCCAGCTGCCAACATCTCTATAAAAAGTTTGATGTTACCCTCTTTGATACCAAAGGCATCGGCGCAGGCGCATCGGGGGTGGCGGCGGGGCTTTTACACCCCTTTGTGGGAGGCAAATCTAAGCTCAACTGGCGAGGCTTTGAGGGACTGGAGTCGACTCTAAAGCTCATCGATAAAGTCCAACAAGCTGTTGATGAGCCGATTATCCTACAACGAGGCTTTAAACGGGTCGCTGTCAACGAGGAGATGGAGGTCAATTTTAGACGCCTCTCTCAAGAACAGGAAAAGGTCCATTGGCTGGGCGATGGGATCTTTATCGAGGAGGGCTATGTGATTGACACCCCTCTCTACCTTAAGGCTCTTACAGACGCTTTAAAGGGTCAGATTTCCTATATTAAGAGGCAGATTAGCTCTCTAGAGGAGCTTTGCTCCTATGATCATATCATCCTCACCACCGGCGCCTGGACTCGTTCTATAAGGGAGTGTAAAGATCTGCCTCTGACACGAAATAAAGGCCATCTCCTGGTGATGGACTATCCCTTAAAAGAGACACTCAACGGCCGCGCCTATCTGGTTCCAACTAGGCAAGGACTCATCGTCGGCTCCTCCTTCGAGAAGGATTTCGAAACGGAAGAGCCCGATATAGAGAGGGCCAAGCTAGAGATCCTCCCAAAAGCCATCGAGATTATCCCTGAGCTAGAGCAAGCCCCTATTCTAGATTGCCGTGCCTCTCTTCGCGCTGTGGCAAAGGGCCACCTTCCCCTACTGACAAAGCTAAACGACAAAACGACTCTTCTAACAGGCCTCGGTTCTAAGGGGCTGCTCTATCACGCTCTTCTTGCAAAGCAGATAGAAATCACGTAAAGAGAGGTCTATGACCTCAAATTTTGTCTCTAACCGCCTGTTGATCTATATCTTGATCGGCATTGTGGTCGGCTCCGCTATTGGCGGGTTCTACCCAACCGTTGGGGAGGAGCTATACTTTTTCGGTAGGCTGTTCGTGCAGGCTCTGCTAGTGCTAGTAGTCCCGTTGATTATTACCTCAATGGTTGTCGGGGTGAGCCATTTGGGTGATGTGCGCAAATTGGGCAGCGTCGCAGGGACGACGATTCTCTACTATTTTGTCACAACCGCCATTGCTGTGATTATTGGAATCAGCTTGGTGCTGATCATCGAGCCTGGCGTATCGATGACACCTCAAGAAGTGCCCTTTACTGAAAATTTACCCACCCGGGACCTCTCGCTTTGGGGGTCGGTGCAAAATCTCCTCGAAAGCCTGATCCCGGAGAATTTAGTGACGGCCATGGCCGAGAATCAGGTTCTGCCGCTGATTGTATTCTTCGTCTGTTTTGGGACCGTGCTAACAACCTTGGGCTCTACGGGTGAGCGGGTGATTCACCTCTTTGAGGGTCTAAACGCTGCCATTTTAAAGATTGTCCAGCTGGTGATCTGGGCAGCGCCGGTTGGTATCGGCGCCCTCATTGCTGGAAGGTTGGGCGCCGCAGGAGGTTTTTTAGGCTTTTGGCCGGAGCTGGTCAAGCTGGGGCTCTATACGTTGACAGTGATACTGGGCTTGAGCCTGCAAGCCTTTGTTGTTCTCCCCCTCATCCTCTACCTATTTGGAAAACGGGACCCATTTTCCTATGCGCGGGGCATGCTGGCTGCCATCGCTAGCGCTTTTTCCACCGCCTCTAGCTCTGCCACGATTCCCCTATCGCTCTACTGCGCAACGAAGCGCAACCAGGTATCGCAAAAGGCGGCCAACTTCGTCATCCCGCTTGGTGCCACCATCAACATGGACGGCACTGCTCTCTATGAAGCGGGCGCAGCGATTTTTATTGCCCAGACCTACGGCATCGAGCTAACATTCGTTTCACTTTTGATCATCTTTGTCACATCAACTCTGGCCGCCATCGGCGCCGCAGGGATCCCAGAAGCTGGTCTGATAACCATGCTCATTGTCTTAGAAGCGGTCCACCTCCCTGTCGAAGGAATCGCCCTCATCCTCACCATCGACTGGCTCCTCGACCGCTTCCGCACCGCCGTCAATGTCTGGGGCGACTCCGTCGGCGCCGCCGTCGTCAGCCACCATATCGAAGAGAGCTAGTACTATTTTAGTATATGAGCTATACTGCTCGCTATGAGTACAATACGCAATTCGGATTGTAGTAGTTCGACGGATTCTAGCAACTGCCCTCGCTCCCGAGATCTTAGATATGAAGAGATCACAGGTCCTGAGAAAAAATACAGCTACGGCAAACTCCACGGTAATTTGGTTCTTCGAAATAAGAGAGATGGGGTAAAACATTCTCAGCCTCTAGCTGAGATCCATCAGATCATGCGACAGACTCTTGATAATGTCGCATCCTACCCCGATAAGAATATCGCTATTGCGTCTCTTGGCTTCTTTATCTCCATCAAAGAGGGAGATGATAGAAGATATGATTTTATTTCGCTCTGCCTTCAAATTCCCCATCAAGGACTCAATCTTGCCACCTTCAGCAAAACTCCTCAAGACTTAGCGGCGGCCAACGCTCAGCTTGCAATTATCTACGATCAGGGTGTCAAAGTGAGAGGGTCTCGCCATGGGGATAAACCCGATTATAGAAATAGTGTAGGAAATAATTTCGCTAATAAGAGCGCGCGCCACTCCGAACAGCTGATGGCGACCTATTTGACGGACGAGGCAACCGTTAAACGGTTGTTTGACGGGGTCGTTTCCCAATTGAAAGCAAAGGGAATTACAGAAGATTGCGTCATAAAAATCTACAATATCTCGTTGCATATTCACTCGTCCAAAACTCCTTGCAAAGTATGTGAAACGGTCCTTTCGGGACTCCTCGCCTGCTACGTCGATCGACGAGACGTCGGACTGACTAAACTGTTTCAAAGGATCATCGACAACCAAAATAGCCCCTATACGTTTTCCTACCCTGGAAAGGATAAGAGCAATAAACCAGACATTTTGCGGCGGATAAATATGAGGGTGACCTACACCGCTCATCAAATTGACGCAGGTCATCAAACGGCACCAAGAGAGAGAGCAGCCCAAGATGGAGGTCCTACCGAAATTGATATCAAATTGCGCAATGTCGGTCCCGGATGTGAGCAGCTCTATGTCTTAAAATTCCAACATCCCCTCCCAGACCAAATCCTCGTAAACAGCCCAACACAAACACTCCTATTCACCGTCTTTGGTAGCGGTA
>JAJFMK010000088.1 GCA_021772215.1 Chlamydiota bacterium
CGACCCACCACCTCGACGTGGAGTCTGTCGAGGCGCTGATGGAGGCGATCTCACATTTTGAAGGCTCCGTTGTCCTTGTCACTCACGACGAAGATGTGCTCCATCGCTACAACCCGCACAAGCTGGTCATCTGCCACGATCAGCATCAGCAGTTCTTCTTAGGTAACTATGGAGAGTTCCTAGACACTCAAGGCTGGGAAGAGGAGAGCTTCTGAAACTCCTCTAGAGTGGCTTCGTCAGTTGTCCGGCGCATGCCCTCCTCGATGACATCCTCTGCTAGGGGATCGTTATGCATCTTGAGGAATTTCGCATAGTAGAGCGGCACCATCGGATCACTTACGTTGGCGAGAAGGCCAAATTGGTAAGTAGATCGCGCCATCTGCTCATTGCCCTGCTTAATGTGGCTGTATGCGAGACCAACCCAAAACCTAGGTTCCGTGAAATTGAAGAAGAGAAGGGTCATAAAGAGCTTTTGCGCTAGCTGTGGGTCAATATCGATCTGTTCGTAAGCTTGAGTATAGAAGTTATTATGGAGCCGCTGAACAATTAGGGTACAGCCGATTTTTTGATGATTTCGTTTCAGTTGGTTGATTTTGTAAACTCGCATACTGTTGACAGTAGGGGGTTTATGGAATTAATCAAATGGGAGCGAAAGGGCGAAAAAGCGGCCTTTCGCGAATTGTTCAGTGGCTCCTTAATGTGTCGTTTCAAGATCGAATTAAGCTAAAAAACTAAGAGGAGTCTCTCGAGAAACAGAGCTGGACAGAACGCATGCTCTTAGAGGCGCAGATTGGGGCTTAAATCCCGCATAGCACAAAAAATAAATTTATTATATTACACAATAGTGTGATTGCAGATGGAATTCGTGTAAAAAATTGGGGCTTTAGTAGATAGATGGAAGTCGAAGAGAAGTCATCAGATAACCTTTTATGGATCTTCTATCTGGCCGGCTTCTTAATATCTGTTACCTCCATAACCGTTCTTGTTGGCTGGTCCATAGGTAGTTCTGCCATCGTTCAAATTCATCCAAAATTTGTTCCAATGCAATATAGCACAGCTCTTTGCTTCCTGTTTATGGGCTTAGGGACCATTCTGTATGGCTTCTCCAACAAAAGGATATCCCAACTATTTGGGTTGTTGGTTTTTATTATTTCCGGTCTGACACTCGTTGAGTATATAACAGGAGTTGATTTTAAGATTGAACGACTCTTTGTTCAACAAATTTCGGATGGTTTATACGAAGTGTCAACGAGCATGGCGTTTAATACATCTATATGTTTTGTTTTATCTTCTATTATTTTACTTGTTAGGGGGTTAAAAAGTCTTAGATTTACAATTGCTATGAAACAGCTGATTTCTGCTATTATCGTAGCCATTTCTGGATTGGCTCTATTGGGGTACATGATGGGTACAGAGTCAGCAGGTGTCTGGAGAGATATATCTAGAATGGCTGTTCATACAGCTTCAGGATTTCTTATATTTGGATCCGCATTTTTTATTTTTAATCTCATTTTATCATTCAAAATGAAGCTATTTGGGGTCAGTGCACCAATTAGCATGGCCTTAATGTCCACCATGATCTCAATAGGTGTATATAAAGCATTTGTTGCCCAAGAAGATACGCAGATTCAACATTTAACTTCGAAATTTGCCACGAGCATTGCAAAAGAGATTGAGACATCTTTTATCTCAGAGCTTCAGGAAATCGCTTGGTTGGCTGAAAGAGTTTCTGCATACCAAGAGGTCTCCGACTCATTTTGGCAAGAAGAGGTCAATAATTACTACCAGGATATTCCCGCCATCAAAAAGATAGAGGTCCAAAACTTTTTAGATGTTAGCCCTGAGATTGGAAGAATCTCCAGCCTTGCCGTAATTAACTCCGGTCAGGGATTGCTAGATATTTTTGTTCCCATTCCGGGTGCAGGTATTGAGAAAAAATATTTGCATGTTCTATTCGATTTTAAGGTTTTTTTCGAAAACGAAGTCGTAGACTCTCTGTCAATTAATAGTTTTCTGGTGACCCTGTTAGATAATAATACCCCTTTGTTGACGTTAGGTGAGCTTAGCAATGAAATTTATGACAAGGGGGTAAGTAAAAAGATAAATATTAGTGGTTTGAATTTATCTATAACCGTATTTTATGAAACTTACCTAATAATCAGTAAAGCTACAGTTGCAAAATCTGTGCTTATTTTCTTTTGTGGTTTGTTGGTTGTCCTATCGACTCTATTTGTCTATTTCCTGCAGCTGCTATATGTAGAGAAGAGTGAGCTCAAAAAGTCAAATAGATCTTTAAACCAGGAAAAATTAAGGGCAGAAAAAGCGAACAGGGCGAAAAGCTCCTTTTTGGCAAATATGAGTCATGAAATTCGCACTCCACTCAACGGAATTATTGGTACAACCTTTTTAATGTTAGAAACTAACCTTGATAGTAAGCAGTCAAAATATGCTAATCGTATTGAATCTAGTGGAAACCATCTTCTAAACTTGATCAATGATATCTTGGATATTTCAAAAATTGAGTCCGGAGAGCTAAAACTAGAGCGTATCACCGTTGATCTTCAGGGCTTGGTCAAAGAGATTACCGATAACATGAAGTTCCATGCTGATAGTAAGGGGTTAGAGCTAATCATAAATTATTCTAATGAATTATATATTAACATCTACACAGATTCATTAAGATTAAAACAAGTCCTCCAAAACCTTCTCTCTAATGCAATTAAATTCACCGAGAAAGGGCAGATTGTTATGTCTGTGGTTCCCGTAGAGAAGAGTGAAGAGGAGGTAGTGGTTAAGTTTGAAATCAAGGATAGTGGTATTGGCATTAGTCCAGATAAATTTAATCTGTTATTCAAAAATTTCTCGCAAGTTGATGATTCGACAACTCGAAAATTTGGTGGGACAGGCTTGGGATTATCAATATGTAGAGAGATTGTCCATCTGTTTGGGGGAGAAATTCATGTGGAGAGTCAAGAGGGAATGGGGGCAACGTTTTGGTTTACAGTGCCGTTTAAGATTTCTCAGGAGCAATCTTCGCATGAGAATGTTTCAGAATTTTTTGTGCAGCGCGATGCTCATCACGAACTAAAGGATAAAAAAGTATTGATTGTGGATGATAATTTAATAAATTGTGAAATTCTAGTCGATTATCTATCGCTTTGGGGGGTAGAGACCCTTGCCACACAGTCACCAATCGAGGCGCTAAAAATATTGCAAAATAGGGATAACTTTGATTTATTTCTACTCGACTATAGCATGCCTCAAATGGATGGGTTAACCCTTGCTAAGAGCATCCGAGATGATAGGAAAAACAGCGGAAAGCCGATCATCCTTCTCTCTTCAGACGAAACGGTCACAGCTAACAATTCGGAAATTGTCGACTTTGACTTTGTTAAACCAATCTATCCGATGGAGCTGATAAAAGCGATGATAAAAGTGTTAAATATTAAGAGTTAGGGCAAGTAATGGATATATTTAGATTTCTAGACGGAAAAAAAGTTCTTCTAGTTGATGATGATCTCTGTAACCAGGAACTGATGGCAGACATTTTTGAGGATTGCGGATGCTTGCTTTCAATTGCTGGGAATGGCCAAGAAGCGATTGATAAATTCAACGCAGAGAAATTTGACATTATCTTAATGGACATTCAGATGCCTATCATGGATGGCTATGACGCAGCTGTTAA
>JAJFMK010000089.1 GCA_021772215.1 Chlamydiota bacterium
ACGCTCACCAAGGCGCCTGAAAATAGTCGATTACGAAGGCGCCTCAAAACAACAGAGGAGCACTCTCTCCCAGTAGGTCAGCTGCCCGATTGGCTGCAATACAATAAAGGCGAAAACAGCCTCTATCTAACAAGGATTCCCACCTCCACAGATGCTAGCACAACCCTCATCCGCGTCTACTCTGCTGGCAGGGTCATCAAAGAGGAGTTTGAACTAGAGATTGTCGATCCTAATGCTCCTCTTCCTCAAGGTAGTGAAAAAGGGATGGAGATGCAGCAACTTGATGGTTAAATTTCAACAGTAGCCTCAAAACAGTACCCCCTATAAAACTTAGCAAGAGGGCTCCTCATACCGATTCATCTCTTCTTTACTTTCCAAGGAGGAAATCCTCTAGACTAACTCCGTGGAGATGCGGTGTCTTATACTTTTTCTGATTGATAACCTTTAGGGAATCTTTCTCGAACTGCTTCGCAAACCATGCAAACTCTAAAGGACTTGTCTGCCCCCTCTTGACTTCAATAAAACCAGCGCTTTTGTCAAAGAAATCGATTTCATGGCTTTTGCTCTTCCAAAAGGCTAACGGTTCAAGAAAATGATCGCCCGATAAACTCCACCGCCGCTGCAATTCTTGAGCCACGGCCCATTCATACCAGACGCCTTGCTGTTCGGGCGGAAGCTTGTTAAAGTCCTCTGGACAACGCAGCTGGCTCGAGTGATAGCAACTGGCTACTAGGAGATTCATATAATGATACTTGCAGGGTTTTTGCAAAACGAGATGTTTTTTTTGAGGATCCCAAGGGAAAGCTGGTATCACACACCCAAGATCATTTAAAAGCTCGATGTAACCTTGGGCAATAGAATTGTTGGATAATCCCGCTTCACGTGCGAGCTTAGCCTGCCCTACTGGACTCCCTCCAAATCGAAACAGCACATTGAGAATATTAATAAGGGCGCTTCGATGCCTCCCAGCCTTAGATATTTCCCCTTCGATCCAATTGCGGACTAACTCAATAACGTATTCGGGTATCCTTTTGTTTTCAGCTAATTCAGCACACGCTATCGGAGACCCACCTGTTAGGAGATAAGCATTTAGCGTATTTTCTTTCAAAATGCGATGACATACCTTATGGAAGGATTTGTAGGATATCGGAGTGAAGAGGTAGCTTGTGCGCTTAATCTTCCCCTTCCGACCTGGCAAACGCTCTGCTCCACGTCTGAGGTCTGTCGCCTTTGACCCCGTCGTAATCACCAAAATGTTGCGTAATGTTCCGTTATCTACCAATCGTTTTAGGACAGTTTCCCAATTCCTTATCGCAGTAATTTCATCGATAAAAATACGTTTTACCTTTGCTTTCGATGGAAAGGAAACAGCCAGCGCTTCGAGCTCTTCACTAAGAGATTGATCATCGGAGAGAAAGTCTCCATTAAGATAAAAAGCGGTAGCGGGGCCAAACGTTTTGATGGTCTCCACAATTTGACTTTCTAACCAGGTGCTTTTGCCATATTGCCGCGGACCGCGTATCAGCAAAATACCCGGCTCCTTGGGAAGGACTTTAAGGCCAAAGTCAATTTCAAACACATATCGCGACTGTTTCAAACGAAAAAGATGAGGAAACATTGATTTAATATTAAGTTTCCCTTCAGCCAAATTTTCATTGATCGATGCAATATCCATAAATTTACCTACCTGTCACAACGTTAGGTCTTCTAACTGTCATAACGTTAGGATAGCTAACGTTCTCAAAAGTAGCAATAGATTTCAAAAAAACTACAATACATTGAATATAAGTAATTTAGTTAATACTTGGCATAATTTGTATAGGTTAATTAGCTTACTTCACGCTGGGTAACCGCTCGATTTACATCGAAACGCACTCTTTTAACGCCCCACTTTTGGACAGTTTTGACTAGAGCTCAAAATGCCTTACCTATCGACAACAATTCAGATCAAGAGGAAAATAAATTATTCATCTCAAACATCAGCAAAGAGCAAGAAATCGTAGTGATCTCTTATAAGGCAAAAGGGGCAACAGAGGAGATAACAACCAATATACTGGTCGCCTTCAGAGATACATGGTTAAAGAGAACAGCCGAGGAACAGCTCTTCTTGGGACAACTCTTGCCTCAGCTTTTTGGTCTATCTATTTTAGCTAACGAAGTCGAAGCGGTCTCCACTGAGGACGCTCGCTGAGCACGCATATTGGACGAAGACTACAAAGTGGACCACAGGTCATAGAAGCCGTCACCCTGACCATTCTTTGGGCGCTCCACTTTTAGATAGTTCGGATTAAAATACGAGCTGACTTACCTATAGACATAAATTCAGCCACAAAAGAAAATGTTTAATCTATTAGGATATCAACAAAGAGAAAAAAAATGGTACAGCTGCAAGATTGGATTCAAAATAGCGGTAATCGTGAATGGGGTAGCAGGGGAAATCATTTTAATGATAATGAACCTGGCCAGTTTCAAGGGCGTACGTTTAGACAAGTCAGCCGGGGAACGACCTTTCTTGGAACTGCTCTTTTATCAGCTTTGGGGCTATCTACTTTAGCCAATGGCGCTTTGGCAGTTCCAGCTACGGACGCCTCCTTGAGCACGCATCTTGGTCGAAGATCTCAATGTACACATGAAGTTATAGGAGGTATCCCTCCTCAATCTGTATTTCCTCAGGCCACTTTATCATTATCTCTCCATTCCAGTAACTATTTTACAATTTGTGATCCCCTTGATTTCACATATAAGATTACTGAAAATGGGCAAGAGACATTACCTAATTGGATGGAATTAAACATTGATAGTATCGAATCTATTGAGACCATTGATATGGGCGGTGTACGCGGCGTACATGTCGTCAGCAACTTTGCTTACGTTGCTGATAGTATTAATGGATTGCGAATCGTTGATGTGAGTAACCCTAACACCCCCACCTTAGCTGGATCCTATAATACGCCAGATAATGCTCAAGGTGTGCATGTCGCAGGAGGCTTTGCTTACGTTGCTGATGGCAATAGTGGCTTGCGAATCGTTGATGTGAGTAACCCTAATGCCCCCACCTTTGCTGGATCCTATAATACGCCACATAATGCTTAAGGCGTGCATGTCGTTGGCAACTTTGCTTATGTTGCTGATAGCAGCGGTTTGGCCATTATCGATGTGAGTAACCCTAATGCTCCCACGTTAGCTGGATTATATAATACGCCACATAATGCTCAAGGCGTACATGTCATTGGCAGCTTTGCTTACGTTGCTGATGGTAATGGCGGGTTAGTTATTATCAACGTGAGCAATCCAAATGCTCCTACCTTAGAAGGATCATATGATACGCCAGGCAATGCTAATAGTGTGCATGTCGCAGGAGGCTTTGCTTATGTCACTGATGGTAACCTGCAGATCATCGATGTGAGAAATTCCTCCTCCCCTACATCAATCGGTACATGTAGTACACTAGGAGTTTCCAATGACGTACAAGTCGTGGGAAATTTCGCTTACGTTACTAATAGCCATGCTGGCACTTCTGGTTCCTTAGTAATTATCGACGTAAGTAACTTCTCCGTCCCTGAAATACTATTTTATTATGAAACACCCGGCATTGCTCTTAGTGTCTGTATTTTAGAGAGTTTTTTATATATTGGAGTGAAAGGTGGCTTTGGAACTAGTAGCCGATTAGAAATAGCTAAAGGACAGGTTTTATTATCTGGCTCTCCTACCACATCAGATATTGGTAATTACGAACTCGAAATCATCGCTGAAAATCCTGATGGAAACCAAGGATCTATAAACTTTTTTATCCGTGTTGAAGGCCCTCCTGCAGCCGCTGGGATTATCCCAAATCAACTTGTGAATGTTGGCTCTTCCTTCACCTATTTTATTGATCAAAGTGTCTTTCCTGATCCCAATAAAGACGTGATTTTTTACTCTGCAAAACAGATTAGTGGAGCCTCTCTACCCTCATGGCTTAGCTTCTCTTCTATTGGAATTTTCTCCGGAATTGCACAGTCGGGAGATACAGAAACATTAGAGATCGATGTCTTTGCAAATGATGGACTCTTTCTTGATCAAGTCTCCACAAACTTTTCTCTAACTGTAGACCATTTTCCTGAAGTTTCAGCATCTATACCTAATCAGGTTGCTGACTTTGATGTTTCCTACTCTTTTGCAGTTCCCTCTGAAACATTCACCGACCAAGATGTGGGAGACCGGCTCACATATAGCGCAACTCTTAATAGTGGTGCTCCCCTTCCTTTATGGCTCAGCTTTAACAGCTCAACGACTCACTTTTCTGGAACCCCCTCTTTAAGCGATGGGGGAATTTTACCGATTGAAATCACTGCAACAGACGGAGTAGGGGCACAAGTAGAGACGACTTTTACATTAGAAGTCGAACATTTTCCTAAATTAATCAACCCACTTCAAAATCAGATAGCGGATATTGCTTTTCCCTTTTTCTACTCTGTTCCAGGGAATACCTTTTCTGATCTCGACCAGCCAAACTTAAATTTTCGCTCAACGCAAAATAACAGTACCCCTCTGCCAAATTGGCTAGGTTTTATTAAAAGTACCCAAGAGTTTGTAGGTACTCCTCAAGTCTCCGATAGCGGGGAAATCTCTATTTTAGTCATAGCTGAAGACTCCAGTGGAGCTTCAGCAGAAGGTGCATTTAATCTTGTTGTAGAACACTTCCCTGAAGTTTCAGCATCGATACCTAATCAGATTGCTGAGTTTGATGTTCCTTACTCTTTTACTGTTCCATCTCAAACGTTTACAGACCTAGATGTAGGAGACACCCTAACCTACAGCGCTACCCTTAGTGGTGGCAGTCCCCTTCCCTCTTGGCTGAGCTTTAACAATTCAGCAATCCATTTTTCAGGAACCCCTTCTTTAAGCGATGGGGGAATTTTGCCAATTAAAATCATGGCATCAGACAGTTTTGGAGCGCAAGCTGAGACCTCCTTTAATTTAGAGGTGGAGCATTTCCCTAAATTGATTAATCCCCTTCAAGATCAGATGGCCGATATCGGTCACACTTTTTTTTATGCTGTTCCAGGAAGTACCTTTTCCGACCTCGACCAGCCAAATTTAAACTATCGCGCCATGCAAAACAGCAGCGCTCCCCTGCCAAACTGGCTAGGATTTGTTAAAAGCACCCAAGAATTTGTCGGCACACCCCAAGCTTCGGATAGTGGGTCGATTTCTATTGTGGTGGTAGCAGAAGACTTAAGCGGAGCCTCAGTAGAAGATGGTTTTAATCTTATTGTAGAGCACTTTCCAAAAGTGACGAACACACTACCAGATCAACCAGTTGATATTGACCAGCCCTACTCTTTCACTGTCCCAGCTCAAACATTTACCGACGAAGATGTTGGCGATACCCTAACCTATTTTGCTACCCTTTCCAGTGATGCTCCTCTACCCACTTGGCTTAATTTCAACGCCACCACACTGCAATTTTTAGGAACACCCCAAGCAGGTGATGCGGGCTCTCTCTCCGTCAAACTCAGTGCAGCAGATACTCTCGGCGCTGTCACCTCGACCTCTTTTACCTTAGAAGTTGAACATTTCCCCAGGCTTCATAACCCAATCCCCAACCAGCTGGCTGCCGTTGGACAGCGCTACCTCTACTCAGTGTCAACGAATAGCTTCTCCGATGAAGATGGAGATCAGCTAACATACCGTGCAACTAAAGGTGATGGTTCTATTTTGCCTCCATGGCTAGGATTTGTAGGCTCTAGGATTGAATTTCAGGGAACCCCGCTTGCTTCGAATAAGGGAGAGCTCTCCTTAAAAGTCATCGCTGAAGATCCAAAGGGAGGATCTGCAACTAGTAGTTTTAGCTTAAATGTCGTCGATACCCTTTCTGAAGAGATTGCCCGCGTCGGCGGCTCTTTTGTCTACACAGTACCCAATGATATGATAGCGAGCCCTTTAGGACCTGTCACCTATACAGTGACCCTTGGAGATGGATCGCCTCTTCCCACCTGGCTTAACTATAACCCGACAACCAATGTCATTAGCGGTACGCCTCCTAGCAATACAGAAGGATTATACAATGTCCTAGTCACAGCCGATGATGGTGTGCAGAGCCCTGTCCTTGGCACCGTCTCATTGAGTGTCGGAACCAATGCGGGACCAGAAGTTGCCAACCCGATTTCTAATCAGGTGGCCCAGGTGGACCAGAAATTCCGCCTAGTTGTCCCCGACGATACCTTTGTTGATGCCAACGGTGATTCCCTCACATTGAGCGCTCAAAGAACCAACGGAAGGGCCCTTCCCTCATGGCTCACCTTTTCCGATCGAACCTTAGAGGGAAAACCGGGCCCTTCAGATACCGGCGATTTTAATGATAAGACCATCCCTCTGCAGATCTGTGCTACCGACGGTGATCTCGAAAGCTGCACTGTCTTTGACTTAAGCGTCCAAGGAACCTCGAAGGCCGAGCGCGCCTTAGAAGTTGGTGGACCACTATTGGCTGTGGGTGCAGCTGGAATTGGTTGGTATAAAAAAAGAGGTGTTGTTCTTAATTCCTGGAACCGCAACAACTATGATAAAGGAACCAAAAACCTGTCGATTGGATCCCCTTTCAATTACGAGATAGAGGCCCCCAAAGATAAAATCAAAAAAATCCAAGCCTTTAATGGAAGGAGAATGCTTGGCGGTCTCCCAGCTCCAAAAAACCTAGATGAAAAAGGGTGGCTAGAGTGGTTAAAGCATGACAGGCCTATTAATGGGGGCGCTCTTCTTCCTAGCTGGCTTACCTATAAAGAAGGAAAAAACATAATCGAAAGCTCATTGGGGCCTCAATCAGAGGACAAGGGCGAATATATCGTCCGCGCCTACGGGCATGGCGAGGTCATTTTAGAGCAGGTCACTCTCAACGTGGGTGGGGATGTCGAAATGTACGCCCTATAGCCATTGTACAGAAACCCAAAAAAGGTTGGATGAGTAGCTACAGCGATAGCATCTCTATGTCTTTGTCCACCTGTTTCCATCCTCGGCAATCTTTAGAGTTGACCTCTTCCGATTATGAACAAATGTTTGCACATAGACTTATACACAATGTAAAAGAGAGATGGCTTGCTCGATAGCTAGAGATTTAGTGATCTCAACTAACGACATGATCTTTATTACAGATCAATGTCGCCGGTAAATACGGTGATCGCTTGCCCTGTGATGAGCAGACGATCTTTTACAAGTTCTAGATGCAGCTCTCCGCCGCGCTCGGAAACTTGACGGGCAAAAAGTCTGTTCTTATTGAGCCTTTTTGACCAGTAGGGCGCTAAACAGGTGTTAGCAGATCCTGTAACGGGATCTTCGGGGACACCCAACTTTGGAAAAAAGCCGCGATATATGTAGTCATACTTTTTGCTGTTATCTGGAGCTGTCAAAAGAAAGCCGCGCTCATCTATGGCGGCGATCTCATTGAAATCGGGTGTGTAGCTGCGTACAACAGTGTCACTAGCGACAACTACCATACAGTCCTCCCCGTTCGATCCAATATAGAGGGGGTTGAGCTCTTGAAAGAGGCTACTGCCCACCTCTTCCACAGCCGGCTGCTGAGGGAAGTTAAGGGTATATCCATCTTGAACTTTAGAGACTGTCAGGGGACCACTTCGGCTTTGAAATAGGATATCCTCTTCGCCAACAAACTTCTCCTGCCATAAGATATGCGCAGCGGCGAGCGTCGCATGACCACAGAGTTTTACCTCCTCTCCCGGTGTAAACCAGCGAATTTTCAACTTCTCACCTCTGATAACAAAAGCTGTCTCGGAGAGATTCATCTCACGGGCGATTTTTGCCATCAGCTTTTTATTGGGCTCATGATCAAAAATAAAAACCGCAGCGGGATTGCCACTGAATAGCTCTTTTGTGAATGCATCAACTTGCCAAAATTTCATTTTTTTCCCTTAAGATAGTTGTATACCGTAGCTCTTGAGAGACCGAGAACGCGTCCAATATAGATCGCTGAATTTCTCCCCTTAAAAGCACCATTTGCTTCAAGCAGACGAATCACCTCCTGCTTCGCCTTTCTGTTTAATGCACCTATGCTCACCTGACGCTCGCGGCAGTAATTTTGAACAAATAGATTGATCTTCTCATACTTGTCATCCGCAAACAGTTTCTGAGTATCCTTCTCGATTTCAGCTCCATTTCGAAGAAATGCCAAAAGAAGTTGATTCGCTGATTCAAAAGCAGAAACATCGACATTCACACAGAGAAACCCCTCAGCTGTGCCCTGATCATTACAGAGCACCACGCTGATTGACTTCATCGCACGGCCATCCCAGTTGGTTTTTTCATAGGGACCGAAAATCTCCTCTGTCGCCGCAAAATCTATGCGATCGAGATATGAGCTATCGCCCAACTCCCTTTGCGATAAGGGGTTGAAAATCGCCTCTATCTGATCCTTTTTAAGATCATGTATCACCACCTCAGCAAAGGGATGAAGCAGACGAGCAAAGGCCTTAGCAAAAGGTAGAGCTCTCTTTAAGGATGGTTTCATCATAACTTGCACCTGGAAATCCACCTTAGACCATAATGTCTATTACACACAAGAAAATAGACCTACAAGATCACTATCTTGCTAATTACCAACTAGTTATAAATAAGTATTTAACAAACAAGTTATTGAAATAATTTGTTTAAATCTGTTATAATTAATGCATCTAATCTATAATATGAGGGGAATTATGGCTGGGATTACTGATACTAATTACGTTACGGTAAGATTTGAGGACTTTATAAGTGATCCAAAGGATCCAGAGCAAGTCCTTAATTCTGAGCTTCTTGTTATAAAAAACCTCTTTCCTATTCTAAATGAGTTACATACAAAACTCTTCTTTGCCCAACCAGATGGGCTCTATAAGACTTTAATCAGCGGCTCGAGAAGAGTAAGTGAAGCGAGCAGTAAAAAGATCTATGACCCCTCCTTTCCTCACGAAATGATCGCTCACTTACGAAAACTTTTCTCTAGTGAAATCTCTCGAATGTTTAGAGCCCCACCCAATTTTAGCTCGTTAAGAGGAGATCTGGATTTCCTAAGTGAAATGGAAGATGTCGAAGAGGCTCTCGAAAGTTTGAAGAGCCATTTTAAGGAATTAACAGATCAGATCGATTCAAATTTAGACATCTACAAGAGTAAAACTGATGCGCAAATTGATGAGTTACATAAGGCATTGGCTGAAGATAAAGATTACCTTGAAATCCTCTCCCAATTAGAGGCCATCGCCCTTTTTGTGGGCAGGCCGAATGGACTTAAAACAGATAAGCAGACTGCCTGCTATCTCTACTACACTTTCGAACCCTCTTTGCTTATTGAGCATCTCATTCTCACGAAAATCTATCTCATCAAAGCGCTTGTTGAGAATGGCCAGGAGGCCTTTGGTGAAGACTATCCAGAGGTCCTTCGGCTGCAGACACTCATCATCGCCCAAGAGCTTTGGAGAAATACTTTACATAGAATTGCCAAGGATGTGAAAGAGGATAAGGGCTCTTTACGCTACAGCTACACCATCATAAAAGCTCTACGTCAAGACAAACTCGCCTTCTATCAAGGTTTCTACAAAAGCCGCGAGAAGATCACCTGCGCTGCCATAGCAAAAATCAGAGGCAACACCACTTTAGCTAGGTTACAGCAGACCACAAGAAGTGAGCGCCATCTCATTGATAAATTTGAGAGTGACCTCAAATGTTATAGCTGGGATCAAGCTGTTTTATCTGGGCTCTGGCTTAACGTTACCGGCAACATCTTCTTCACTTTAGGCGAAGAGCTTGCTAAGGGAGTAAAAATGACAGCTCCCGAGCTGCTACTAGGAGAGCATTTTAGCCATCTAGCAGGCTCTCTTCTTCTTGCTGGACAGATATACCTCTCACCAACTGTTGCCGGAGGGGCAATCGCTGCTCACGCGGCGGCTCAAGGTCTTATTGGCGACAGCTCCCGCATGACACACTACGCCAGTAAATTTACCCCTATAACCGAGGATAGGATCTACCAACAGTACCCAAACGTTCTCTACGGATCCAGCATCTTAGTGAGCGTCGCTCTCCAATCACTCACCTCCTATAATGAAAGCCTACTTAAGATTGCCTGCCAGATAGCTGGCTCCGCATCCCTGTCTCACTACAGCGGAAAATTAGTTGATCGCTATTCGAATAAAAAGAGTCAATCTTACCCTCTGACAAGGCTGACTACTGCGCTCTTTGCCCACACCCTCGGCTCTACGTTTGGCTCTTCTGTTTGGCAGACGGGCGCTGATCTCCATTTTGAACGCTACTCCGATAAGCCCATACTCCTTGATGCTGAGCTCTGCCCAAAGTTTCCCACGAAATGCCTAAAAGAGGCCTTTCAAGATTTTTGCGTCGAAGAGGGGACACCTTTTAAAGAAATTAGCAAGCTCTATCGCCGATATGCCATAGAGCTCCACCCCGATAAACATCCCGAAATAGACCCTATCGAATTTAAGCGCCTAGGAATCGCTTGGAATTTAATACGAGCACACCCGTCAAAATTCAGATGAGCTGTGACAAAAACGTTTTTGCTGGGACGATGGTAGGTTCTTTGTAATCAAAGCAGTTTACCTGCTCAAATTCAGCATCTAGCACGACCTGAAAAGCGTGCTGTGCTTGTGTCATTTTTTGAAAATGAAACAGATTCTTTGAGAGAGATGCCCTTTGCGAGACCTTTACCTCAACAAGGAACCATGGCTGCTGGTTCTTTGTGACAAGAAAATCAACCTCTCGCTGATCTCTGTCTCTTAAAAAGTATAGGCCATACTCTCCGAAACCAAAATCGGTCCATAATTGAACAGCCTTTAATAGATGAGAAGCAATAAAGTTTTCAAACCTACTTCCTAAATCTTCAACTAATGCCCAATCCCACAGAAAAAACTTTGGTTCCTTTATTAAGGATCTAGAAACATTTTTATACCAAGGCCTGAGCTCATAGTGATAATACAGAGACCGTAAAATTGTTGTCCAACGCCTAATGGTATCAGGTGAAACACGTACATGACGAGCAAGAGAGGCATAACTCACTAGCATTGTCGATTGATGTCGGATAAATTGTGCCAAAATTTCCATTTGACCTAATTCTTGAACCCGTGTCAACTCTCGAAGATCCTCTTTGAAAAGAAGCTGATTTCTTAAATTTTTCCAGCGATTGTAGAACCGCGCTGAACCTTCTATAAATGGCTTTGGAAATCCCCCAAAATTCAAAAGTTTCTCCCAGCTTTCTTCATCAATGACCTGTGAATTAGGGTTGATTTCTTGATCATTAAGTGTCGGGTTCAAAATTTCAGCAACTGAGAAAGGATGCATGCGAAAAGGAAAATAAC
The DNA here is from genome assembly GCA_021772215.1 of Chlamydiota bacterium. Lineage (GTDB taxonomy): Bacteria > Chlamydiota > Chlamydiia > Chlamydiales > JAJFMK01 > JAJFMK01. The sequence goes on from JAJFMK010000089.1 coordinate 11,331, forward strand.
GGCCCATCAAACTGTCGCCACTTTTTCGATAAAAATCTAACCGGGCACTTCCAGTGAGAAGAATACAGGCGTATCGACCATATTTGTCATAGAATCCCTTTAAAAATGATCTCCATCTTGAGTATTTATGAATTTCATCAAAAACAATCATCGGCCTCACAGACCTAGCTTTTGACAACCCTGTATCATTCGCAATGACCTCTGCCCCTGCAGTGATCTTCAGTTTGTCATTATCATCGTCCCAATTATAGTAATAGAGATGATCCTGCTCTTCTCCTGTCATGACGCTGCTTGTGGTTTTACCCACCTGCCGGGGCCCGACTAAAAACAGCATCTCCTTTTGGCTCTTATAGTGATCCCTGATGATTTGGTCATAGATTCTCTTCATAAACTCATGATACAGAAAAATGTATAAAAATGTCGAAATAAATAATATATAACTGTATATCAGCGGGTTATGCTTGGCAAAAATTAGCACCATCGTCGATCTGCCGCGGCAAATCGACGATACCCCTTCGTTTTGCCGAGTTTTAACCCATCGCGAAAAGCCTGCAGCTTATCCCAATTTTTGCAAGTCTCTCATTGTGGCCGCATCATGGAATAGAGTTCCATTTGACAATTGGTTCATCATCATCCTAAAAGCTAAATCATCTTCTCGACTTAAGTGAATTGTGACACCATCAAGAGGATTAAAGATTGTCTTCATCACAGAGATGATTTTGAGCGCCTCTTTGACAGCTTTAGCCTGATCTCCTTTGAGCTTGTCATTAACGCTCTCGAGCTTTTGACAAAGCTCTTCGTAAGAGGTGCCATACTGCTCTTTAACTGCTTCGGTTTTTGTTAGATATTTAGCAACGAGAGCATTGTGCTGCTTAATCTCATGAGCTTCGACCCAATCCATTGGATCACCTGCTAGTGCTGTCGCTGCTCCGGGTAGAGCGGAGAGAGGGCCCCAGTTTTTGAAGAGGTCTTTGTAGCGATTGTCTCCGGACTCTCTCTTCTCTCCTGCAATACAGAAGCCACCTGCAAAGAATATTGGACCTGAGCTCTTTGTGAGAGCTGCCGAAAAAAGCGCAGTGATCAGCACACAAGGCTGAAATGCTTCATAGATTACTTTGCGTCTTTCCTCTTCTCTAGCTCTTTGATTATCACTACAACTTGGCTCTATCAAATTTATCGTCTCGGCTAGATCAAAGATATCAACCAATCGATTCACTAGATCGGAAATAGAGGCCACCTCATCTTTGCTAAAAAGACCCCCTTGATTTGCCAGTTCATTGATTGTCTTTGCCAGTTCATCGGGTCGACTAAAATGCCTCTTCAAAAAGAAGTAATTCGTAACCACCGTGACAGGCCTAGGGTGAAGTTCCCCTCTTCTTAAAAATGTCTCTGCACTCATAAAATTCCATCCTCAATTAACTCTAGAGATTGTAGGAATCACTCGTTTAAAAGGCTAAATCTTGCGATCATTTCTCTCTTTGGCAGAAGATACAACTCTTAATTACGACCAGATCTGCTCTCAAAAAGCGATTCACCAAATTTAGCCATCATAAAAGCACCGATGGAAAAAACTATTCCACCAATTAAACCTGGACCACTCAATTGGAAAGCTCGGTAGGAAAATGCTGGTATATCGTAATAAACATTTACATAAGTTGTCAAAGTAAGCACAGCTAAACTAGCAATGATCAGATCTCTAGCAACTGGCATTGCTATAGCTGCAGCTTGAACTCTTGGATCTGTAGATCCGATAATAGGTAAAGTCATAGCTTCTCCTTTTAAGAATTTTGGGTTGAATTTGCTATTTGATGCATTTTTAGACAATCGTTAACAAGACACATTCCGCCAACGATAAAAAGTATGGTACCACCCAGCATGAGAGGCATAAGAGACAAATTCCTAATTGACAAGTCTGAGGGGATATTGTAGTGAATCTTTATCACCGACGCCGTAAAACCCTTCCGTTCAGGGGAGGGATATAAGGCGCCTCTTGTTGTAAACTTTCCTAACATATATACTAACCTTACTGTTGATGGAGCAGGCTGAGACAAGTTCCTCAAAACAAACCATCATTAAAAATTAGCTCTCGGAATAGATAGCTTGGGTATCAAAATCCCTAGAAGCCCTCTACACACCTTAATTGTGGTACGAGCAGAGGAACCCTTAATCGGGAGAAGCCTTCTGCTTTAGCTGAGGGAGTATTCACAAGAGTTGCCAAAGCTATTGCTGCCAGGCCAGAAATCATCGCGTCTTTAGAGAAATAGGCGTCTGTTACGCACGAGTTGTATTGGAGCACTGTTCTCTCGTTTATTGCTGTCATCATTAATTCCTCTGTGATGTGTTAAAAAGTATACCCTATACCACCAACTCCGATAAAGCGGCTACCATGATCACCTTCAACGAGGCCTTCAAGGTTGGCAAAGATGTTAAAACAGCCAACCCAAAAACAGCCTTTGATGCCAAAGAGAACGCCAGCTATGCGATCATTGAGAGGGATCTGGAGGTCAAACTCTTCGCCGAGGAGGGTCGTCTTCTGAGAGAGGCCCGAGAGCTGGAAGCGGCCGTTGATCCCGACAAAGGGCTCTACATCGATGCCGTAGCAGTCGCGATGGTTGGAGAAGCCGGCGCCAAAGAGGGCGCGCACGTTGATCATCTGGATCGAGTAGGAGCTAAAGGCTAAATTCGCCTCTGTCCCGGTTTCTGCATCATCGCCAAAGAAGAGTCCCGCATAGCGCGCCTTTGCAGAGACGGAAGGGCACCAAAGGCCAAAGCAGCAGTCGTAGCGGTAACCGAGCTCTTCTGTAGTGAAATAGCCCGATCTCTCCGAGTGAGCCTGGATCAGACCATCTTCAGCTAAGTTGTAGAAGATGTTGCGATCTTGATCGAAGCGGCTCCAGCCTAAAAGTGCCTTCGCCTCAAAAGAGCCGACACAGGTCTGTCCCTGGTAAGCCAACCCGCCGACATAGGTGTTGGCATTTAGATCGAGGCCGCACCCTTCTGTGTCAGGTCTGCCTCTACCATGAACAAGACCGCCAAAGAAGTTGAGGCTGTTACATCCAAAGAAGCAGAAGTTAAACCCTGCTAAAAAGCCGCCCTGATCATAGCGATATTTTTCGGGATCATCCCAGCGGCAGCGCGTTGAGCCAAATCCAGCCGCCCAGAGGTTGCTGCAGCGGCAGCAGGGGTCATCTAAGGCGTTGAGAAGGGTTTCAGAGATGTCGACAACAGCATCGGACTGCACAGCAAACGAAGAGGGGCTCACCACAGTGACCATCTTCGGCTCTAAAATGTAGGGATCCTCAATGTTGACCTTACCAAAATCCATGCTTGTCTCATCGAGCGTTAAGATGAGATTCAATCCCTTTTCAACATTGAGATTAAGCAGATCGTTTTGCGAGGTGAGTGGCCCAATGATTCGAGAGCAGGGCAGAAGTGTTAACGTAGGATTTTCCGCCTGAAGCCAGATGGCAAAACCCTCTTTTGATGAGATCTGGCCGCTGTTGATAATCTGAAGATTGCTTCCGGTACTAAAAATCCCTGCTGCATCTAAACCGCTGACCTCTATAACTCCCGAATTGCGAATCACCACATCTTCTGAAAAGAAGTCGAAAATTCCAGAAGCATCATCAAAGGTGGTTATGATAGAGCCGCTGTTATCTATGACACAGCGCTTACCTTCTCTATTAAAAATTCCATATGATTCAAACCCTAAAGTTGTGATCGATCCACTGTTAATAAATTGAGAGTCATCGCATAAGACGGCCTCAATCCCCTTAGCATCCCAAGAGGATGTTTTAATCGATCCACTATTTGTCACTATACTATCAGGGGATGAATCGATAAAAATCGCGTTTGCATTTTCCCCTGAAGTGGAGATTAAACCACTATTTGTGATCGAATTTTTAGCAGAATTAGAACCAAAAACCCCAAAGGCAGCTTCGTTTGACGTTTCAATAGTTCCCTCATTTAGGATGGCTGTGCCAGGACTCAGCTCAAAAAAGATTCCGCGTCCATCACTTCCTGAGGTTGTAATGGTCCCTCTATTTGTGATGGTTGCATTTTCACTACCTTGATTGTTGACCCCAAAGGAAAACAGCCCCTCCGTCAGTAGAGTTCCATCGTTAGTCACAGATTGGCCACTGCCCATTCCCATCAAGACAGCATGCTCGCTATCTGGAACCGTCTTGATTGCACCGCCCTTTTCAATAAGACCAGTCTCATTTGCCCCCGTCACCTCCTGCGTCGTCGTCTCTGTTGTCCCATCGGGAACAACGAAGCTGGCCGCACTCAAAGTTGAGAGCTGTAAAACAGAGAATAGTGTCACTTTCCAATTACGCATCATTCACCTAAAAGCTAAAAGCTAGGCCTGCGACCGCAATAAAGCGATCGCTCTTGTTGCCTTCGACCTCACCTTCAAGGTTTGTGTAGAGGTGAAAAGAGCCGCAAGTCAAGCAGCCTTTGACGCCAAAGAGAAGCGCGGCTAAGCAGTGATCAACAGCTGAGGGGATGTAGATCCTCTCTTCAAAAATCTCAGCACGCCTAGTCAATCCACATAGGGCAAAGCGACCATTGACTCCAATGAATGGCTCTAAAGTAAGCGTGCTACCACAAGTGGTCGAAGAAAAGGCTTTGCTTATGAGAAACCTCGTCGAGAGCATGTTGATTGATTGGCGATCAAAGGAGAGTGCAGTTACATGGCCATCCTCTTTATCGCCTCCTACAAAGAGCCCTGCGTAGCGCACCGAAGCGAAAAGGATCGGATCAAACCCTCGAGTACAGATATGGTAGCGATAGGAGATCTCCTCTGTAGTAAAAAAGCCGCCGCGCTTTGAGCGGTTTTGTGCAACCCCGTTGTCCGCTAAGTTGTCAAAGATGTTTCGGGTCTGATCAAGCGTCGTCCAGCCGGCAAGTGCGTTAAGCGCTAGACAGCCACCACAAACCTCCATCTCAAAGCCGGCGCCGCCGACATAGTTGAAACTATCATATTCAGAGCCACACTCACCCTCTCTTGATTTTGAACGCCCTGCCATATAGCCACCGAAGAGGTTGACCCTTGTGTCACAATCTACTGCGAAGTTAAGTCCTGCCATAAAACCTGCCTGGCCAAAACGGTAGCGCTCATTACCTTTTTCTCTATGTCTTGTCGAATATAAGCCGTGCGTCCAAAAAAAGCTCTCCCCTCGGCAGCAGTCGAAGCATGGGTTAGCCAGACCGTTGAGGTAGGTATCAGAAAGATCAACTAAGATGTCTGCCTCTGGAGCAAAATCGAATGGATTGACCACAGCGATTGTCTTATCGGTTAGCACGTATGGGTTAACACTATTTACTTCACCAAAATCCATGCTTGTCGCATCGAGAGTGAGGTAGAGATTTAACCCCCTCTTCACATCTAGGTTGAGCAGATCTTCAAATGATCCAACCGGACCAATAATTCTTGAACAGTCCTTCAAGGTCAGATGAGGATTTAGACCACTTGAAATATTGATCGCAAAGGTCTGTGCAGAAGCAATGGTTCCGCTATTGACAATTTTTAAATTGTCCACATTTTCAGAGTATATGCCAGGAGAATTTACACCAGTTGCTTCCAATAAGCCGTGATTGACAATCTCGATATCGATCGAGTTAAGAACAGCGATAGGAGCGGTATTATCACCTGTGGCTATGATTGATCCATAATTGGTGATTGTCGAGTTGGAAGCTCCCGAGCTAAGAATCCCCGTTGAAGATAAATCTGCTGTGGTAATTGTGCCTCTATTTTCTATCTTAACATTATCGGAATTGATATTCACAATGCCATCTGCCAATTCCCCAGTCGTCAAAATCGAGCCGCTATTTTCTATTTTGACACCATTTGATCCCTCATTCACAATGCCATCGGCAGAATTACCGCTTGTCGAAATAACTCCCTCGTTTTTGATCTTCGCATCAGGACCGTTCAAGTTATGTATTCCGTGGGAAACATCACCCAACGTCTCAATCTCACCCGAATTGGTCATCACCTGCTTGCTACCAAGCCCCATCTCAACGCCCTCTTCAAAGTCTGGGACTGTCCGAATCGCTCCCCCCTCTTCGACCTCTCCTGTCTCGCTATTTCCAGAGATGACTTGGCTGACGGTCACCGTATCTCCCGTCTCAACAACGAAGCTGGCGGCAGATAGACTACCCATCTGTGCTAACGTTGTGACCAATAAAATATTTCGCATTATCATAAGTACTCCAATTAAAAAGACCAGGCGGCGCCGACTGCGGCCGTTGTGCGATCACTGTTGTCCCCCTCACTACTGCCCTCTAAGTTGGCATAAAGGGTAAAACAGCCAATAGTGAGACAGGCTCTCAATCCATAAAGGAAGCTGGCAACCTCTCTTCGCAACCCTGTGGACAATTCAATTTTATTCCCTACAAAATTGGCCTTTTCAGACTCTCTTGTCAACTGAAATCGCCCGGCAACGCCGATATAGGGCTCAACACTAACCGCGTGGCGCCAGCCGGCGCGGTAGCAGTTGGCACCAAGAAGAACGCGCGTCGTTAAAAAGTTAATTGAATGATGACCAAAGTCGAGAGCTGCCACATGATCTCCTTCTGAACCTCTACAGAGAAAAAGTCCTGCGTAGCGTACTGAAGCTAAAACCATCGGCTGACAGAGGGAGGTATCAAAATAGTGTCGGTAGGCGATCTCCTCTGTTGTGAAGAAGCCGTCTCTCTTTGAAGCCAATTTTAAGATCCCATCTTCAGCGAGATTATAGAGGATAGAACGGTCGCCATCGAAGCGTGTGTAGCCAGCTACCGCATTGAGATTGAAGTAGCCACAGAAAAACTCCTTTTGGTAGCTCAATCCCCCAAAATAGCTGTCGGATTCAAGATCGGCGCTGCACGGATTTTCATGATGCCTCTGATCGCCTCTGACCAGCCCGCCAAAGATGCCTACACAGTCACAGCAGGTTAGATCTACGTTATAACCGGCCATAAAGCCTATTTGATGATAACGGTAGCGATCGATGCCACTCCAGCGCCCTCGCCAAGAGCCAATCCCCTCTACCCAGGGACTATTGCAGCAAGTTGTAAAGGAGACGGTATTCAAACCATTGAAAATAGCATCTGAGAGATCTGCTACAGCCCCAATCTGTGGCGCAAAGATACGCGGATTGATCACAGCTAAGCTGTTTCCTTGAACCACAAAGGGAGCCACAATCTCTAATTCACCAAAGCCGGGGCTATCATCTGTTATGGTCAAAAGGAGGCTAATTGGTTCTGGAACGGTCACATTCAAAAGGTCATCTTGCGACCTAACAGGTCCGATAATCTTTGAGCAGCCAATCATCGTCAAAGTGGGGTTATCCCCCGAGATATCGATCGCAAAGCCTCTTTTTGACTCAATTGTCCCGCTGTTGGTGATCATCAAATTATCGGCCATCAGACTCAAAATCGCATCGCTACCACTGCCAACAGCCTGGATCAGCCCACTGTTGATGACCTCAAAATTATCGCCCAGCTCATTGAAGATGGCGTGGCTGTTATTTCCTAGCGTCTTAATCGTATCACTATTTGTCACCGAGACATTGTCACTCGTAAGGTTGCGAATACCATGAGCTCCATTGCCTTGAGTTTGAACTGTTCCACTGTTGCTGATCGTCACACTGTCGCTATCAGTGTTATGGATCGCATCGGAAAATGGCCCCGATGTTAAAATGGAGGTGCCAATTTCGATCTCTACCCTGTCTGAATTTTCGTTATAGATCCCATAACTCGTTGATCCAGAGGTTGTGATCTGACCCAAGCTGCTGATCACAGCTTCAACAGAATTTAGGTTAGAAATGCCAAACGCTCCAATCCCAGTTGTTGTAATGAGCCCCTCATTGTCGATCGAGACCCTAGAAGAGCTCACATTGGAGATCCCATGTGCTGCGGCACCATCCGTTTCAATGGTCCCTGTAGATATAATTTCAGATTCGCTCGATAGCTCATTTAAAATCCCCACAGCGCCCGCTGCGCCATTGAAGATCGCACCACTCATGGTGACCTTTGCTCGAGGAGAGTTTTCATTGTATATCCCCACAGCCATCGAACCACCCGAATTCAAAAAACCGCCATGGGTAATGACCACATCAGCCGAACTTTCATTGTAGATACCGTGGCTCATCGCCCCGGCCGTAGTAATTGTCCCCTCACTGTCTATCTGCACCTCTGCAGAGTCTACATTGGAAATTCCTAGGCTATCGGTCCCTTGCGTCAGGATCACTCCATTATTCGTAATCACCGACTGCGTTGCCATATTGTTTGAAATGGCTGTAGAGTCCATTTCGACCGTGCTGATCTGGCCGCTATTTAGAATCGTCGCCGCCACACTCCCGTCATTGATGATCCCTGGAGAGTCAACGTCTTGAGTCCCGATAATCCCACCATTGGTCACACTCTGCATATTATCAGGACCCATGGTGACGCCCGGCTCTGACGGCCCCATCGTTTGAATCGCCCCAAACTCCTCGATAATCCCCGTCTCTCCGACACCGGTCACATTCTGCGTCGTGTTGACAACCTCGCCATTTTCAATCACAAAACCGGCCGCCGAAAGAGCCAGAGGAGAA
>JAJFMK010000090.1 GCA_021772215.1 Chlamydiota bacterium
TACGGTCTGATCTTCCAAAAGATCGGCAACGATAAGGTTAAAAGTTGATGATGCTGATTTGGGGACAATTCCATCGAAGGCGTTCACTTCGATCGTATAGTATCCCACATCATTGGCAGAGGGGACCCCCGAAAAGATACCACTTTGTGAAAAGCGTAACCAGGAAGGCAGGGTCGATGTGCCGTTTAATACAGCAGTGTAGGCAATAACATCGCCATTGGGATCGTCAAAGGCTGCCTGGTCGATGAAAGATATAAAGGGGGAGCCTACGGGTATCGTCTGATCTGGCAGGGGATTGACAAATCGCGGAGGGCCTTCAACGCGGAGCTGAAAGTTGTCTGAAACGGTGTAGCCAGAAGGATCTTGACCGGTGAGTTTTATCTGTAAGTTGGTAGCATCCGCTTCTGTTGCTGTTCCAGAAAAGGCCCACTCACTGACATCAATGATCTGTAAGCCAGAGAAGCGGTCACATACATAGGCGATGCCGTTGACTACAGTTACCCCAAAAGACAGATCCGATGTGTCATAACGGCTAAGAAGAGAGGGGCTTGTTACATTTGTAACATCAATGATTGACAATCCAGAAAAAGAGTCTGTTACATAGGCGATTGTACCTTGCACAACAACATCTCTAGCAGAATTAAGTGTGCCGAGAGAGCTGACTATATGAGGGTTATAGGGGTCAGAAATATCTATAACTTGCAAACCTGCAGTGCTAGCTGCCACATAGGCAAAATTACCCTGTACAGTGACTCCATTAGCTAATTCAGAAGTGTCAACAGAACTTATTAAGGAGGGACTGCTTGGATTGGATATATCGACGATTTGCAAGCCAGATTGCGCATCTGCAACAAAAGCGATATTTCCGACAACAGCAACTTTTAGTGCTAGTTCAGGGGTGTCATAGGTTCCAACTAAAAGGGGGGAGCTCGGTACGGAAACGTCAACGATACGCAAACCAGCGCTGTTATCACAGACATACGCATATTTATCAATCACCTCAATTCCACGGGCTAAGTCTGAAGTGGCTAAGGAGCCTACAAGGGTAGGGATAGTTGGATTAGAAATGTCAACGATTATCAGGCCCGAGGCAAAGTTTGCAATATAAGCTAGATTACCAACAATTGCTACATCCCAAGCAAAGTTAGGAGTATCATAGGTGCCAACATGCGTAGGCGAGCTTGGATTAGATATGTCTATGATCAACAAACCGGTAGTTCCATCAGTGACATAGGCGTAGTTTCCGTTAATAGCAACACTTCTCGCTTCGTAGGGTGTATCGATGTTTCCCAAAAGATAGGGGTTAACGTTGAAAGAGAGCCAACTTGGGAGATCTTCATTATTTTCCAATGAGGCTGTAAGTCTTAAAGGATCTTTATCAATATCTCGAAAAATTGCGTTGGCGAAAATGGTCGTGTAGTAAGGCTGATCAACTGAAGTTGATTGATCGGGGAACTGAGATACCAGTGAGGGAGGTCGGCTTACAAATAGGTCAAAGGTGTCGAGCGCTCCATCGTTATGGGTTAAGGTGATGGGATAGGGACCAATATTTTCATCCTTTGGATTGAATAAAAAACCTCCACATGGAGGGGACAGATCAAAAATTTGCAAACCCATGTTGAAGTCAGCCAGATAGGCAATATTTCCCACAGTATCCACACCAAATGCATTGCCTTGTGTCTTATGGGAGCTAAGTAGTTGAGGGCTGCTTGGATTTGTGATGTCAATGACTGAGAATCCAAAACTAGTATCTGCGATGTAGGCGCGATCTCCAGCAAGGGATATACCTCGAGCCAAACCAGGTGTATCATAAGAGCCTGCTAGAATTGGGTTACTAGGTATAGAAATATCAATAACAGCTAAGCCAGATTCCAAATCAGCCACAAAAGCGAAGCCATCTTTTACAGCAACTCGAGTTGCTAAGCCAGCAGTGTTGTAAGAGCCAACGAGGGTGGGGTTGGTTGGGTCTGTGACATCGATAACCAATAAGCCAGATGCATGATCAGCTACGTAGGCGAAGTCATTAACTACAGCAACGCCTTGGGCTAAGCCTGGGGTGTCGTAGGTGCCTAGAAAAGTGGGATTAGATGAATTAGAGATATCAAGAATTAGAAGCCCTGTATTTTGATCAGCAATATAGGCCGTAGAGCCAACTACAGTGACACTCTCTGCAAGGTCGGGGGTGCTGTATGAACCTAATAGAAAGGGATTAGATGAGTTTGTTACATCAATAGTTTCGAAGCTATTAACTTGATCGGCGACATAGGCAATATTTCCGACAACTTCAACATCTCGTGCAAACACAGCGGTGTCATGAGTACTCAGTAGAATAGGGTTGCTAGGATTGGCGACATCAATTAAGTGTATTCCAGTAATTCCGTCTGCCACATAGGCAATATCGTCCTTAACAAATACCTTCCAGGCACTGTTTAACGAGTCAATAAAACCTACTCTGCAGTAGCCCATCCACCCTTCCGTTAATACGCCTGCAGGAAGGATTGCAGTAACCTCGCCAATTTCCGTGCTGTTATCACAAGAAATTTGAGGTTGAAAGACTAGCTGCTCCCCAGGTTGCATCACAAGGTCTGTGATGGGAGGGTCGATGACGCATGTTGCTGCTCTTCTTTGTAGTGACGCGGTTGATGTATCGGTACTACGAGCAGCGGCACCTAACACCTGCTTTGCAAATGTAGAAATAGCTAAAAAGAGAATTCCTCCTCTTGATAGGGAAGAGATTGATGAGCTGCCTCTAGTACCTAAATAACTGGCATCTGTTTTCAATTTTATTTTCCCTTTTTCAGTATTTTCTTAATTTTAAGGGGCTCATTATTAAAATTCCATCATCTCTACGTTCGTGCCTCCTGTTCCACCAACGTCGAACTGGATCTCTTCTTTGATCACTCCGCCATGGCCATAGGCTCTGATGGTGTAGAGGCCGGCATTTTCAATGCTGGGGCCTGAGCTGCTGACTAACTGGCCTTTGTCTTCGTTATATGTCAGCCAGCTTGGTAGAGGATTGCCGCCTCTGATGCGTCTGTCATGTTTTAACCACTCGCACCAGCCTTTTTCATCAAGGCTTTTTGGTACAGGGATTCCTCCTAAGGTTCGTCTTCCTTTGAATGCCTGTACGCTCTTTACCTGATCTGGTTTGAGATCAAAAGTATGGGTAAATGGCGCCCCAATGGAAACGGTCTTTTTCTCTTTTTGATATTTGTCCTTATTAAAGGGATTTAAAAATATTCCCCTCTGCTTGTAATAGGTAAGTCCAATTGCCCCAGCTGATGCAAGAGGTCCTAAAACAAATAGAAGTGTTTCTGTATTTGAGGTTCCCTGAACACTTAAGTCGAAAACGGAGCAGGCCTGCTCGTCGCCATCTGTTGCACAGACCTTTAGGGGAATGGTTTTATCACTAAAATGGCCCGTGTGGCTAGGGCCCGGCTTTCCTTCTAACGTTCTGGTATCTGCATCAAATGTAAGCCATCCCGGTAGCCCACGATCGTTGGCACGAAGGGCGCTTAAAGTTAACGTGTCACCGTTGGGATCAACGAAAGTGTCGTCAGGAATGACAAAGCGGTATTTTTGATCTACCTGAGCTACTTGATTTGAGATCTGGTTAGCGACCTTTGGCCCAGAGTTTGTTCCTACGCGCAGCTGCATCGTTCCAATGACAGGCGCCTGCACGCCATCATCTGCCGTAATGAGTACCGTGTATTCTCCTTCTGCGCTGCTAGGAGGTGTTCCCGAGATCGTTGCGGTCCCAGGGTTAAATTGAAGCCAAGTTGGCAGAGGGGATCCATCGCCAAGTGTCACGGTGTGAGTGATTGGACCTTGTGGACTGGTGATCATATCTCCAGGTATAGCATAGACAAAACCGCCGCCAATTCGTGCAACCTCTACCCCTAAAGAGTCAACAACCGTTAGGTCAAAAGTCGATTCTGCCGTCGCACCTTTGGGATCTTCAGCAATGACTTTCAAACTAACTACGCCCTTGTCTGAAGCAAGGGGTGTTCCTTGGAAAGATTGTAGGACTGTGCTGAAACCTAGCCAGTTGGGAAGGACGCTGCCATCGCCTTTTGTTGCGCGGTAGCTAAGCGGATCACCGTCAAGATCTGAGAAGGCATTTGCTGGAATGCCAAATGTGAAAGCTTGACCCACGCCAGCTAGTTGATTGGCAATTGGGTTCACAAGGTCTGGAATGTGCTCAACCTCTAAAGCAAATGATGTTTCGGCAAACGCTCCGGCAGGGTCTGTTGCCTTTAATTTTATCATTAGAGAAGCGGCATCACCTACAGTCGGAGTGCCAGAAAAAGAGATTCCGCCAGCGTTAAAGTTTAACCAAGAGGGCAGCGGATTGCCATTACTTAACGTCGCAGTGATCGTGGGAACATCGTCAGCATCTGTAAAAATTCCAGAGGGCGCTGCATAGCTATAAAGTTCTCCAATATCTGCAATTTGATCGGGAATAGCAGCATTGACTTCAGGGAAGTGTTCAACAACCATAGCAAACGTTGTATTCGCCGACCCTCCACTTGGATCAACAGCTACTAATTTAAGCAGCGTCTGCCCGCTATCAGAGCTTGTTGGAGTCCCTTGTAGCTCCTCCCTTGCAGCGTTAAATCCTAACCAGGCGGGTAAAGAGCTGCCATCGCCTCGGGTAACACTTAAGCTCAAAGGGTCGCCGTCAAGATCTGAAAATGTGTTTCCTGGCACCGAAAACAAAAATGGCGCATCAACGTTTACAAGCTGGTCGGGAATGGGGTTTAGAAGATCAGGAAAGTGCTCAGTGGTTAATGTAAAAGAGGTTTGAGCTGTAGCACCAGCTGGGTCCGTTGCACTTAAAAGAATAGATAGAGTTCCAGCACTACTTGGCGTTCCTGAAAACAGGGGAGGATTAAAGGTAAGCCATGAGGGGAGGGGATCTCCATTAACTAATGTGGCATTATAGGTGAGTATATCTGAAACATCCCCATCATAAAATGTCCCAGCTGGCACTGAAAATTGATACAACACACCAATGTCGGCGGCATGATTAGCAATTGGTGTTGTAACTACAGGAAAGTGATCTATAGTTAGAGAGAAGGTCGTGATAGCTTTTGTGGGCAGTATTCCATCAAATGCCGAAATTTCTATATCCAATGTTCCCACATCAGAGGCTGTTGGTGTACCAGAAAATATTCCAATTGTTGAGAAACTCAGCCATGAGGGAAGTAGGTTCTGGTCTGCCTGCTCTGCTGAGAAAAATATGACATCTTCATTGGGGTCGGGAAACACGCCCTGGTCGATAAAATAATTGAAAGGGGCATTTACGTTTATCAATTGGTTTGGAATGCTCCCAGACGCTATTGGAGGGCCTTCTACACGCACTAAAAGGATTTGCGACGCTTGGTTGCCATCTGGATCTGTAGCAGTTAGCTCAAGTTCGTAGTTTCCAATGTGTGCGAAATTAGATGTTCCGCCGAGGATAAGTCTCTGCTCAACAATTTGTAGGCCGCCACTTCCATCTGCGACATAAGCAAAATTACCTACTACATGTACACCATAAGCAGTTTGTGGGGTGTTATATGTCCCTGCTAAGGTTGGAGAATTTGGGTTGCTAATATCGAGTATATGAAGTCCGTTAGTTCCCTCTGCGACAAATGCAAAATTTCCAACAACATGGACGCCTTTAGCACTATTAGGTGTATCGTATGTTCCAGCTAAGGTTGGAGAATTTGGATTGCTCACATCGACAACTTTAAGACCGCTACCATCGTCTGCGACAAAAGCAAAATTTCCAACCACATAGACATCAAGAGCATGATCAGGTGTATTATACGATCCAGCTAAGGTTGGGGAGTTGGGGTTACTCACATCGATAATTTTAAGTCCACTTATATCATCCGAAATATAAGCAAAATTACCGACAACATGGACACCAAGAGCCTGGAGTGTATCATAAGTTCCAGCTAAAGTTGGGGAGCTTGGATTGTTTACATCGATTATTTGCAGGCCATCAACATCATCTGCAACATAGGCAAAATTCCCAACGACATGAACGCCTTTAGCATTGCCGGTTGTATCATAAGTTCCAGCTAAGACAGGAGAGCTTGGATTGCTAATATTGATAATTTGTAGGCCACTTAGATTGTCTGCGATGTAAGCAAAATTACCTACAACATGAATACCTTCAGCAGAACCAGGTGTATTATACAATCCAGTCAAGGTAGGTGAGCTTGGATTGCTAATATCAACAATATGAAGGCCGCCTGTGCCACTTGCAAGATAAGCAAAATTCCCTATAACAGAAACAGCCTTAGCAACTCCAGAAATATAAATGGATCCCAAACCATATGCTTCAGAATCTAGTGTCATCCAGCTGGGTAAAGTGTCTGTTCCTTTCTCAACTATTTCTAATCCTAAATTGTCTCCATCTGGATCGGAAAAGAGTTCAAATGTTGAAAGAGTTGTCGGAGGTATGGAGTTTCCTGGAAGAATAGAAATAGTAGCTAGGGCTGCTTTAAGTTCTGGTAGGGCCTGCAGCCGCCTTCCAATGCGTCCTTCGAGGGTCCCCTGACTGATTTCTACCCGCCCTTCGACTTTTCTGCCGAAGAGATGATAGCCTGCGAGGAGAGAGCAAACAGTTCCTCCAAGAATGGCAGCGCCCTTTGCAAGCTGCTTCGGTTTCAAGGACGCCCTGTTTATTTGAGCCCCTGACTGTCTTTCTTCGTCAGTCCATTTCTGATTATCTTTGTAAATTTGCATTTCTAATTCTTTGTTAAAAATTAATCCTTTTTATTCAAGTCAACCATTTCAATGCCGTCTGTATGGCCTGCCGTCGCGGAATCTCCGACGACCTCTAGCTCAAACTCCTCTTTGATCACCTCTGCGTGGCTGAAAACGCGGATTGTGTACTTTCCAGGTTTTTGAGGTCCTCCATTTACGGAGGTTAGGCAGTTGGTCTCTTCGCTATATCTTAACCAGGAGGGTAGGTTTGCCCCTCCTTTTAATGATTGGTCGTGTTTCAAAGCTTTGGAGAGCCAGCTGCCCTCTAGACGTTGAGGGATATGCATTCCTCCGAGGGCTCTTTGGCCTTTGTAAGCTTTGACGAGCTTAACCTCATCAAGGGGAGTGTCGAGCTCTCGACTATAGCTCGTATCTCCAAGCTCTATTGTCTCCCCAACTCTTTGGTATTTTTCTTTGTTGAAGGGATTTATAAAAACACCGCGCTTTTTGTAGTAAGCAGCAACAAGCGCAGCAAATGTTGCTGTGGGCCCAAGAATACTTAAAGCAAGCTCTGCTGTGGAAGTCCCTTGCACTGAAACATTAAATACAGTTGACGTGCTCTTCTCACCATCAGAAGCTGTCAGTTCAATAGGATAGCTCTCATCGCTAAAGGCTCCGGTATCTGCTCTGGATGGCTTTCCGGAGAAGGTGCGGCTGTTTTCGTCAAACTTAAGCCAGTGAGGTAGTCCTTTTTGCCCCAGTTGAATGGCGGAAAAAGTTAGCGGATCACCATTTGGATCTTCAAAGGTATCTTCAGGGACGACAAGTCTAAACTGCTGGTTGACATTGGCAATCTGATTCGAGATGGGATTAGGTACATTGGGCGCAAAGTTTGTTGGATCTTCGACAACGAGTGAGAAGGTATCTATACCGAAGCCTCCCAAGCCATCTTCTGCTGTGA
>JAJFMK010000010.1 GCA_021772215.1 Chlamydiota bacterium
CATCATTAAAAATTAGCTCTCGGAATAGATAGCTTGGGTATCCAAATCCCTAGAAGCCCTCTCCACACCTTAATTGTGGTACGAGCAGAGGAACCCTTAATCGGGAGAAGCCTTCTGCTTTAGCTGAGGGAGTATTCACCAAATCGAGATGCTTCATCTGCCTCTAGCAAGGCTTTCGCTGCAATAGCAGCCAGAGTAATCACAGTTTGGAAGAGAGCGGCAGTAAAAAGAGAGACACGAGAAGTCAGGTAAAGAGCTCCTAGAACAAGCCCGGTACCTAACCAGAGAGGATTTTGAAAAACCTCTAAAGCGTGCCTTGTAATGATCTGGGAATCTGATTCATCATGACAGCGTGCGTCTCTTATTTGCGCTGACTGAGCGCCTATTCCACCTACTTCCGTCATGATTTAAGCTCCTTTTGTATGTGCTATGTACTGTTTCCAACCCTCTATAGTGTTGAGGGCGCAGTTTGCAGGCTTCTTTTCATCAAGCGCTGGATTACCCATCGCATCCACCTCTTCAAGAAAGGAGTCTAAGACGCCGCCCGGCAACTGCTCTAAACCGCAGTGGTATAGGTCGAGTTTTGTCATCCCTTGCGAAATCGCTCCGGAGAGTTGAATCTGTGGATTCTGGGCGAGATTGAGCTGTTGAACTTGGAGTCGATCAAGATCAAATCCTTTAAGTTGACAACCGGATAAGTTGATCTTTTGTGTCGTAAGCGAAGCGTCCTCAGGAAGCGACGCGAAAAACTCACCAAGATCGTTCGCACTCAATTCAAGAACCTCTAAACCCTCTTTTTCAAGGAGCCAGGTCGGCAGAGAGTGAAGCTGGCAATTTGTCATTCGTAACCCCTTAAATTCAATATTTTTAAGAATCTCAGGAACGAAGCCAAGAGGGTTGTTGGAGAGGTCAATTATGGCGTTTTTGTAATTACCATCGGCTATTTCCTTAGGGAAAGTTCTTAATCCAAGGTTAGTAAGATCTAGGGTGTCTGCCTCACTACTTAAAAGTCGTCCAAGAAGATTTGAGCTAGCATAAAATTGTGCAGCTTTGGCAACAACCCATTTAGGTAAGGGATTTTCAGCCCTCTCATCAGCGATAAAATTACAGATTCCATCTAAGTTACTAAGGTTAGCTCTATCAGGATTTTGAAGCTTAGAGCGCCTATCTTCAAGCACAGGGTTATTTTGTGCGCTGAAAATTATTAAATTGGAGGGTTGTGTGACACCCTCAGGAATAAAGTGAAGGTTACAGTTGTTAACCTGGAGTTTCTGCATTTCAAATTTACCTGAGAGGTCGGTCAGATTTTCGTTGTCATCAAGGACGACTTCACTACAGCCTTTAAAGCAGTCCAAATTGACTCTTGTTAGACCGCAGCCTCTAAGTATAACTGAGGCAGAATCCCTAAACCCGTACTTAAAAACCGCGAAGAAAGGGCCTAAAGGGTTTTGAGAGAGATCAAGAGACTTATAGTTATAATGCAATACCAGTGGCTCAATGTCGCGAATCTGATTTTGAGAGAGATTAATATGACACTCATTTGAAATCCCCTTAAGAATCCAACAAGGAAGAGAGGTAAGCCCTAAATTGCTTAAATCCAAATTCTTTCCATCACAGTTATCTTTGCGGCGTTGGATCTCCACAATCTGCCTTGTTGTCAGGCCTGTCTCTTCCTGAAGACGTTCGACCTCTTGAGGGCTAAGTTCGTGAAGGTAACACTCGAAAGCTACCAGAAACGTTTGAAAGAAGAGCTGAAGCAGAGTGTAGGAAAAAGGGATTAGTTTAAAGGCGTATAGAGAAATAATTGCAGCAGTAACGAATCTCCATCTGTTGTTTTCAAATACGCTCTTAGCAATATAGTGAACCTTTTCAGAAAGAGTTTCCTCAGAAGGCTGCTGGTAATATAGGGCTCCTCTTTCGGCTGCTGCCACTGCTGATGTCATATCTCATCTCACTTAATCACGATGTTAATTAATTTGTTGGGCACGAAGATCGTTTTGACGACTTCGCCCAAAGAGAGATACTTTTGCAAAATTGGCTCTTTTTTTGCAGCCTCTAAAATAACATTTTCAGGCTGATCTTTCGGAAGGTCGAAGCGGCCACGCACTTTGCCGTTGACCTGAACGACGTAGGTGATCACATCGTCAATCAGATATTTGGGGTCCACTTCGGGGTAGCTTAGGGAGTTGAGATCCTCTGTAAAACCGAGATCTTCCCAGACCTGGTAGGCGATGTGCGGTGCGAAAGGAGAGAGAAGCTGCGTTGCGACTTTTAGAGAACATTTAGGATATTTATCTAGCTTTGTGAAGCCGTTGATAAACTCCATCATCTTGGCGATGGCGGTGTTAAGTTGAAGGTTGTCGAGATCCTCTAGAACACCTTTTAATAGCCGATGGGTCAATTTAAGCGCCTCATCTGAAGGCTCTTCATCTGAGACCTTATCTGAATGGGTCATATCCCAGAAGCGATTCAGGAAGCGACGACAGCCGCTGACAGCGTCGCTACTCCAGACGCGCTCTTTGTCGAGCGGGCCCATAAACATCTCATAGAGGCGCAAAGCGTCAGCGCCAAACTCTTCTATCACCTCATCGGGGGTGACGCCGTTGAGCTTCGACTTGCTCATTTTATCGATCTGGCACTTTAGCTTTTCACCTGTTCCCTTATGGAAATAGTGACCATCGCGCTCTTCTGCCTCCTCTTCAGGAACGTAGATACCGCTCGATTTTTGGTAGGACTTGGAGACCATCAATCCCTGGTTGAAGAGGCGCTTAAAAGGCTCTTTAGTGTGCACAAGCCCTAAGTCGTAGAGAACTTTATGCCAAAACCTAGCGTAGAGAAGGTGAAGAACAGCATGCTCGGCGCCGCCAACGTAGAGGTCGACGGGAAGCCAATACTTCTCTTTTTCCTTATCCCACGCTGCTTCGTTGTTATGGGGATCGCAAAAGCGCAGGTAGTACCAACAAGAACCTGCCCACTGCGGCATGGTGTTGATCTCGCGCGTTGCCGGCTTACCTGTCTTTGAATCTTTGATGTTGACCCAGCTCTCTACTTTAGCTAGAGGGCTTAAGCCATCCCCCGAGGGTGTGTAGTCGCTCACCTCTGGAGGCGTCAGCGGCAACTCATCTTCCGCTAAAGGACGTTTTGTGCCATCGTCGAGATGAAGGATTGGGATCGGCTCGCCCCAGTAGCGCTGCCTTGAGAAGAGCCAGTCGCGCAGCTTATAGCTCGTAGCGCGGCTGCCAAAGCTCTTTTCTTCTAGCCAGGAGATCACCCTATCCTTCCCCTCTTCGCAAGAGAGGCCGTTAATATCGAGCTCATCAGAGGCGCTATTGATGCAGCTTCCTCCGTTTGACCAGCAGGCGCGGCCCATCTTCACATCTTGACGCACCATGCGTCTTTTCGACTCGTCAAACTCCTCATGAGGAAGTGTTGTGGTGTCGGGGTCGATAACGGGACGGATCGGAATCTCATATTGGAGCGCAAAGTCAAAGTCACGCTCATCATTGGCGGGAACAGCCATCACAGCACCTGTTCCATAACCCATCAAGACGTAGTCGGCGATCCAGATCGGAATCTCCTCTTTCGTGACGGGATTGATCGCATATGCCCCTGTAAAAACACCGCTTTTGCCATTATCAATCTCTGTGCGAACCAGATCACTTTTGGCGGCAGATTCTGTCTGATAATCATTAATTTGCTTCACTTGCGCTTCTGTAGTAATTTGATCGACCAGTGGATGCTCCGGAGCTAACACCATAAAGGTGGCGCCAAATAGCGTATCCGGACGGGTCGTGAAGATGCGGATTTTATCCTCTCTTCCCTCGATCGGAAAATCGACATGTGCCCCCTCGCTTCTTCCGATCCAATTTTTCTGTAGCTTTTTCAACCCTTCCGGCCAGTCGAGATCATCGAGATCCTCTAAAAGGCGATCGGCGTAGGCGGTAATCTTTAAGACCCACTGGCGCAGAGGGCGGCGTATCACCGGATGCCCCCCCTCTTTAGAGCGGCCCCCCTCTACCTCTTCGTTGGCTAAGACGGTGCCAAGAGCGGGGCACCAGTTGACCAGCATATCCGCCTCATAGGCGAGCCCCTTTTCATAAAGCTTAGTGAAAATCCACTGCGTCCATTTGTAGTGCTCGGGCGAACTGGTGGCAAATTCGCGGTCCCAATCGTAGGAGAGACCTAAAGATTTGAGCTGGCGGCGGTAGTTATCAATATTTGTTTCGGTTGTCTTTGCAGGGTGCGTTCCGGTACGGATCGCATACTGCTCGGCCGGCAGACCGAAGCTATCCCAACCCATCGGATGGAGAACATTGTAGCCTTTGGCGCGCATATAGCGTGAAATCACATCTGTTGCGGTGTAACCGACGACATGGCCGACATGAAGACCCGCCCCTGAGGGGTAGGGAAACATGTCGAGGATGTAATATTTTGGCTTCGAAGTGTCTACCTCCACGCGATAGGGACGGCTCTTTTCCCAAATATCTTGCCACTTTTTTTCAATAAGATGATGGTCGTACTTTGTCATATACTCTCAGATAGATTAGAATGAAACTAAGGAGATTATGGCACATAAAAAGAAAAAGTCACAAGGAGATCGACTTGTCGGCTCAATTATAAAAAAGATTGAGTCGATGGTTGGTTCGCGTCGCTACCAGCCCAAAAGTGCCGATGAAATCAACGATCTGCTCAATATTCCCGATGCCCACAGCGAGGCGTTTGATATCGCTATCAAGTTGTTGATCAACGAGGGCGAGCTTTCGCTTGTCAATGGGCTCCTCTTTAAGGATCTAAAAAAAGAGGAGGTCTTTAATGGGGTGATCTCGATGCATTCTCGTGGGTTTGGCTTTGTCACTATAGACCGCCCTTCTCCCTATCAAGTGGACATCTTTATTCCAAGACATCTCACTCAAAATGCTGTCGATCGCGACCGCGTTGAAGTGGTAGTCACCAATGAGGATAGCGGCAAAGGCCCCGAGGGGCGCGTGGTGGCAATCACCAAAAGGACCCACAGCCACATCGCCGGCGTCATCGAGCGCGTCTTTCATAATGAGGCGCGCGCTTATGTGCCCCTTTTAGGTGAAAACAGCTTCGTTAAGGTGGAATCTGATGAGGCGCTCAAACTAAAAAGAGGCGACCGCGTTGTGATGGAGGTGCTGAAGTGGGGCGACAAAAATGAGGCGCACCAGGCGCGCGCCACGCACACCATCGGTTCGATCGATGACCCCTCTTGCGACGTCAAAGCCGCGATTGAAGAGTTCTCTTTACGGGATGATTTTCCAATCGAGGTGGTCGAGGAGGCAAAACGTTTCGGTCGCGAGGTAACAAAAAATGATCTCGAAGGACGAGTCGACTACCGCGACATTACTGCGCTCACCATCGACCCCGATACGGCCAAAGATTTTGACGATGCGATCTCCATCTCGAAGACGAAAAGCGGCTATGAGCTTATCGTCCATATCGCCGATGTCTCCTACTATGTCAAAAGCGGCTCAAACCTAGACAAAGAAGCTTTTTTGCGCTGTAATTCAACCTATTTTCCCGGCAGCTGCATCCCGATGCTGCCGGAAGCTCTTTCCAACGAGCTCTGCAGCTTAAAACCCGACGTCGACCGCCTTACGCTTTCTGTCGTGATGCAGTTTAACAACTCAGGCGAGCTGACAAAGAGAGAGATGCATCGCGGAGTCATCCGCAGCCGCAAGCGATTCACTTACAAAGGGGCATTTGAGATTCTGAAAGGGAAAAGCAGCCCTTTTGCTAAAGAGCTTAAACTGATGGAAGAGCTCTGCCTCCTTCTTAAAAAACAGCGAAAGTTGCGCGGCTCGATTGAGTTTAACGTTCCTGAGCTTGCCATCCGCGTCGATGAGGAGGGCCACCCCGAGGGCTTCGATACAATTGAGTATGACATCACTCATCAGATGATTGAGGAGTTTATGCTTAAGGCAAACGAGTCGGTCGCCACCCATCTTGATAAGAAAAATATAGACCTCACCTTCCGCGTCCATGAGGAGCCAGATCAGGGTAACATCGACCAGTTTGTTAAGATGGCGGCAGCTCTTGGCTTTAAAGTTTCCACTACCCCCGATCCAACTGAGCTGCAGGAGCTCTTTACAGAGGCCTCTAAAAGCCCCTTCGGCCCCTTTTTGATAACCAGCTATATTCGCTCGATGAAGCTGGCCCACTATAGCGCCAACAATATCGGCCACTTCGGCCTGAGTCTCACTCACTACTGCCACTTCACAAGCCCGATCCGTCGCTACAGCGACCTCGTCGTCCATCGCATCTTGATGGGAGAGGAGGAGACAAAAGAGCGGCTCGACGAGGTCTCCAAGAGAGCTTCCGAGCGCGAACGGATCAGCGCCAAGGCCGAAGGACATGTGAAGCTGATTAAGAAACTACGCTATCTGCAAAGGAAAGATCGCGAAGATCCTTATAGTGAATTCGAGGCCGTCGTTGTGAAAATAAAACCTGCTGGAATTGCGTTTGAGATATTGGGCTTTGAGCTCTCAGGTTTCCTCCCTTTGAGTGAAATCGCCTTCGACTACTTCACCTTCGATGAGAAGAGACAGTCTCTCTATGGACGTCAGAGCAAAGTAACCATTTCGATTGGCGACAAGCTGACGATGCTCCTCCAGGAAGTTGATCTGGTGCGCCTTGATGCGAAGTGGTATTTAATGGAAGAGAAGTTGTTTCCCAAGAAAAGGAAAAAAAGATGAATAAAGAGTCTAATTTTAAGTTTGACACCTCGAAAATCAAAAACTACTTTGTGACGGGCATTGTGCTACTCCTTCCTGTGGCGCTAACCCTTCTAATTGTCAGTTTTCTCTTCAACCTCCTGACAAGACCCTTTGAGGGGTTGATGACCGCCCTCATCCGCTCCATGGGGATCTTTAACAGAGGCTTTCTCTTCCTCTCTCAAGATCAGCTGATTCTCTATACCAGTAAGCTGTTGATCCTTGTTTTTCTTGTTGTATTGACTGTGCTGCTCGGCGCCTTAGCTCGTTGGTTCTTTATCCACTGGATCATTCGCCTAGGTGAGGCGATTGTGAATCGCATCCCACTTATCGGCTCAATCTATAAAACCTCTCAAGATGTTATAAGTACGATCTTTACTACCCAGACGAAATCCTTTAAACAGGTTGTGCTGGTCCCCTATCCCAATAACTACACAAAATGTTTAGGGTTGATAACACGTGAGAAAGTAGATGGCGTAAGAGGAGAGCACTTTAAAGATCCCGTGGCGGTCTTCATTCCGACGACGCCCAACCCCACTTCGGGATTTCTTCTTCTCTTTGAGAGAACCGATGTGGTCTATCTGGATATGAGCATCGAAGAGGCACTTAAATATATCATCTCCTGCGGCGTGATTATGACCCCGATTCGCCCTCTCTCTGAAGAGGCAGCTGAAAAGCAGATCGCTAAAGAGATCAAAGAGGAGGAGCAGCTCGACGAATGAAGCGGCTCTTTGTTACAGGCCTTGTTCTTCTCTTTCCGATTACTATCACTATTGCTATCGCCGTCTGGCTTTTTAACCTCATCACCGACCCTCTTGCCGGACTCCTCTTCGCTCTCCTTCCTGATTATGAGATTCTCTTCTGGGTGGCGAGATTACTTGCCCTTATCTCGATTTTTGTCATAATTCTCCTCATTGGATTTTTAGGGAGGCTCTATGCTTTCAACCAGATTTTTGGCCTGGTTCAGAAGGTTTTTAAGAAAATCCCCTTCTTTCGTAGCATCTATAGCGCCTCTCAAGAGGTGATAGAGACCCTTTTAGCAGATGAAAACCGCGGATTTACCCAGGTAGTTCAAGTTGCCTACCCCTCGGAAAGAGAGGCGACTATCGGCTTTATTCCGCGCATTGACACCCCTGTCTGCCCCACATTATATGACGGCGATCTCATCCCGGTCATCATCCCAGGATGTCCCAACCCCCTCATGGGCTTCATCCTCTTCTTTCACAAAAAGGACATTCACTTTCTAGATATGAAGGTAGAAGATGCCCTGAAGCTCCACATCTCCGCCGGCGCTTTTGCACCGAAATAAATCTCCCGTGCATATTGTAAGAAATAAGAGTCATTTTTTCTTACGAAAGTCCCTCTCATCTGTGCCCGTATCCGTGCAAGCAGCAGAATATGGATTTTTATACGTATAAAAAGGGCAATTCGAAGAACATATTTAAGGAGTCACTGAACAATTAGGGTACAGCCGATTTTTTGATGATTTTGTTTCCAGTTGGTTGATTTTATAAATTCGCATACTGTTGACAGTAGGGGTTTATGAAATTGATCAAATGGGAACGAAAGGGCGAAAAAGCGGCCTGCACGAATTGATCAGTGGCTCCTTAAAAAAGTAGGCAAAGAAGCACATTTATTAAAGGTGCAAAAAGCAAAGAATCATAATTTAGGAAAAGGCTCATGCTTAGTCACAACTAAAAGTTTTTCTCTGCGCTTCTGAGCACTGTAACGTACTGGAATGAGAAAAACCTTTAGTAATGAATTTTACTAATACACCTACAAGTCTTTGATCAAAAAGCCGATGCGGACGGCAATAATAAGCCCAGCACAGAACTTAATCTCTCTTCGACTGTCTAGATAGAGAGAGACGGCACTTGCAACAACAAGAATGTTTAACAGCTCTTCAGAGCTTAGGTCTAAATTGGCGATGATCTCCCCTAGTTTCTCTATCGCCCATTTGAGGAGCTCAAGCAGCATTTTGTCCCAGCAGCAGTTGTTACAAAGAGCTGCTTGAGAGTTATGTAATGATTCTCTTAAATGCTCTAAATCTGCCGGAGTTGCTACGCCACTTCTAATTCGCTCAGCAGCTAAAGCTAACTCTGCACTTAAAGCTGCATTAGTGCTTTCTAAAGCCATAACTCGATTGCTGAGTTCACCTACCTGATCAGCAACATCAGCAACCTGCTCAGTTGCGTCATTAAACAGATTAGTTACTTGAGATGCTGTTTCTAATGTGGGTGTTAGGGTTGGTTGTTGTTGAAGTTGACTAGCAACTTCGAATAGAGATTTAATGAAAGTCATGTGTTCCTCGGGACTGGAAAGTGAAAGATAAAGGCGTAGCCGAGTGCTAATTTAGCAGTTACGGGCGCTTTTGTCCAAGAGACTCCTAAAGGAATCCCATATTTAAGCGCTTTAGCTGCTCCAGGAGAGAGAGCAAATTCCTCTAAGGGGAGCTCTGAGAGAAAATCTTTTGCCTCTCTAAGAGCCTCTTTAGCTAAGCAGCTGGCCATAAACTTATAAATTGGGAGATTATCAACTAAACTAGTTGCTACTTCTGTTTCAGCAAGAGCCTTTGCAGCAGTTGTAGTCTCTTTTACAAGATTCTTGCCTGCTAATTTAGCCACAAAAGCGACATCCTTATATTCGGGAAGTTGACCGTGTAGTTCAGAAAGGCTGCTCTTAGCAAAATTGGCAACAAGGCCAAAATAATCAGAAGATGGCATTAATCTTACTGCCTCAGAATAAAGCTGGGTAGGTATACCAGATAATGTAGCAGGACAAAAACACATAGCATTACTCCTAAATTAAAAAACAATTATATAACAAAAATAGTATTACGATCAAGTTTAAATAAACTTTTACATTTAAATCTTTCTGTGATATAATTATATCATCTATTAATATGAGGGACTTATGAAAAAGGAAGGAATACAGGTCTATAACCAAGGGGGAGCTCAAGGAGCGCCGCCTCCTCCTTCACGCAAAGCACCGATGCTCTTTAAGCATGACGGCTTTGCCCCTCAAAGAGTTTCAGTTGAAGATATCCGCGCCCCTGAAGTTAAAGAGCGTAAAGAATTTGATCTTAAGTGGTTAGAAACTGCCCTGAAGGGATTAGAGGTTTTGAAATTTTGGGAACTCTTTGCGGGTGAGCCAAAGCCGAGTAAAGCTTCAAATCAAGAGTCTCTTTTGATGATGGATCTTAAGATCTGGGCCCATCTAAAGATGCAGCAGATCGCTATCCCTTTCACAAAATTCGCTAACATGCTGAATAAGAGTATATTATGGACAAGCAAACAGTTTCTAGCTTTCGAAGCTGCTCTCATTAAGGGGGTTCTGAAGGCGTTCAATGTAGCTATGTGGCCCATCCGACAATATGTCGCCCCGTTTATCCAAAGAAACCTCGAAAGAGCAGCCATTTTGATCGATCGAACCTACCAGTTTGTTACCCGTCAGATAGAGCGCTTAGGAGAGGCCTTAAAGCCTTACTTTGAGACAGCCGCTTATCTTTTACAAAACTACATCGCCAAGCCCTACCGCTCTTTAGAGGAGGCGGTCAAATCGCGCATAGAAAAGCTCTACGATGGAATCAAGAAGGTTATTGAAGAGAAGATCTCACCGATTGTAACCCCTGTCATTGAGCAGATCCAAAAAGTTCCCGATCAAATTGCGATGGCCTCGCTATGGATCTGGAACAGGCCAGCTGTCGTCGCCGTCCGCGCTAAGCTCGGCTTTGCTAAGGGTATGATCGTCGCCGGCGCCAAATGGTGTAAATCGAAAGGAAAGTCAGGGTTTGAGAAGGCTAAAGCGAAACTGAAAGGGCCAGCGCAAGCTATCGCACGCGCCGTCCAGAGAACCTATGACAGCCTCATCACTCTGCTGCAGCAACTCATCGCCTGGCTGGTCAAGCAGATCATCCGCTTGACAGTCTTTGTCGCACAGCAGGTCGCTCGCCTCTACGAAAAGATCCAAAGAGAGGCTGAAGAGCTTATCGATTATCCTAGAAAATGGATCAAACAGATCTTTTTGCGATTAAGTTTAGTGCGCTTCCCGCTTTAAACCACTCTATTTGATTTTTGTTGAAGGTGTGATTCAAAAGAACGCTCTCTGTTGAACCGTCGCTGTGATGAATCTCCAGCTCCAGCGGCTCACCTGGAGTGAAGCTTTTAAGCCCGCGAATCGCTAAGATATCATCCTCTAAAAGGCGCTCATAATCTTCCAAGTTAGCAAAGGTTAGGGCTAAGATACCCTGTTTCTTCAAATTGGTCTCATGGATTCTGGCAAAGCTCTTCACAATCACCGCCAAGCAGCCCAAAAAGCGCGGCTCCATCGCCGCATGCTCACGAGAGGAACCCTCGCCATAGTTCTCGTCGCCAATGGCGACCCAACCAACTTGGTTTTCCTTAAAGGCTCTGGCAATCTTAGGGAAAGGCTCAATCTCCCCTATGAAGGGGTTTAACCCCTTACCCACCTCTTCTCGGAAGGCGTTGACAGCTCCGGTCAACATATTGTCGGAGATGTGGTCGAGATGGCCGCGAAACCTAAGCCACTTTCCGGCCGGCGAGATATGATCTGTTGTACACTTTCCCTTAGCTTTAACGAGAATCCGTAAATCCTCTAGATCCTCCCCACTCCACGGCTTAAAGGGCTCTAGAAGCTGCAGCCGTTCACTCCTTGGATTAACAACTACCTCAATTTTGGAGCCATCTAGAGCTGGGGCGATGTAGCCTGACTCTCCTGGGTCAAAGCCATTTTTTGGCAGCTCATCACCTGAAGGTGGATCTAAGAGAACCTTCTCTCCTGAATCCGTTGTCAGCTCATCTTGAAGCGGATTGTAGGAGAGCTTGCCCGACAGCGACATGGCGATCACCATCTCTGGGCTTGTGACAAATGAGTGGGTTCCGGGGTTGGCGTCGTTGCGGCCGGCAAAATTACGATTGTAAGAGGTTAAGATGGAGTTTTTCTCACCGAAGGCGACGTCGTGGCGCTTCCACTGCCCGATGCAGGGGCCGCAGGCATTGGCAAGTACAAGGCCGCCGATCTTCTCAAGTTCAGCGAGGAGGCCATCACGCTCAATCGTCGCCCGAATCTGTTCAGAGCCTGGCGTAATGGTCAGCGGCGACTTTGCTTTAAGTCCTTTGGCGCTCGCCTGCCTTGCGATGCTGGCGGCGCGCTGGATATCTTCGTAGCTGGAATTGGTGCAAGAGCCTATCAACGCGACAGAGATCTTCTCAGGGTAGCCATTCTCCTTCACTGCCGCAGCCAATTCCGAAATCTTCCAAGCTTTGTCGGGGCTGTAGGGGCCATTGACATAGGGTTCCAATTTTGACAGATCAATCTCAATGATCTGGTCGTAGTACTTTTCGGGGTTTTTGATAACCTCCTCATCCTGCGTGAGGCAATCCTTTATCTCTAAGGCGAGCTTTGCGACCTCTTCGCGCCCCGTCGCCTCAAAATAGTCCCACATTCGAGAGTCAAAGGGAAAGATCGAGGTGGTAGCGCCAATCTCAGCGCCCATATTGCAGATTGTTCCCTTACCTGTTGCTGAGATCGACTCTGTTCCGGGGCCAAAATATTCAACGACGTTTCCTGTGCCGCCCTTAACAGTCAAAATACCGGCCAGCTTTAGGATAACATCTTTCGAGCTGGTCCACCCGCTCATCTCACCTGTTAGCTTCACGCCGATGATTCGCGGAAATTTCACCTCCCAAGGCATGCCCGCCATCACATCGACAGCGTCAGCGCCGCCTACGCCGACAGCGATCATCCCCAAACCTCCCATATTGGGCGTATGAGAATCGGTGCCGATCATCATCCCGCCAGGGAAGCCGTAATTCTCTAAGACAACCTGATGGATGATACCGGCGCCTGGCGGCCAAAAGCCGATGCCATATTTGCTTGAAACGCTCTGAAGAAAATCGAACACCTCACTCGACTCATGCTTAGCGCGGCTCAAATCATCATCAGCGCCCACTTCAGCTTGAATGAGGTGGTCACAGTGAACTGTTGTTGGAACCGCGGTCTTTGATCTTTTTGCCGAAATAAACTGCAAAAGCGCCATCTGCGCCGTCGCATCCTGCATCGCCACGCGATCGGGCTCAAACTCAACATAGGAGGCGCCTCGCTTATGCGGCTCAGTAGGCATCTTAGCCAGATGCGCATAGAGGATCTTTTCAGTTAGTGTGAGAGGCTTACCTAGAAGAGCCCTTGTCTCTTTAAGCCTTCCCGGAAGCTTTTTATAACGCTCCCGAATCATCTCAATATCAAAAATTGTCATAATCAAAACTTCGTTAATTCAAAAAAAAATGAAACACAGAGGCGCAGAGGCGCAGAGATTAATCGTGATAACATTATACATCTTCCCTCTCTGTGTTTCTGTGCCTCTGTGTTTCAATCTTTTTCTTGGCTTATGACATAAAATTCAGGGAATTTGCAACTGTTCTTTCGACTGTTCCTTTTAAACGCTCTAAAAGTTCTTGACCCTCTCCATTTTTTTCCTTTTTTTCTAGGAGTCTCCTAGTGGTAGAGAGAAGTTGATCGATCGTCACCTCTTCGCCTGCGCCTGCAGAGAGAACGAGATCTCTTAATTCAAACTGCTCCTCCATATAGGGGCCAAAGAGAAGCTTCGTTCCATAAAAGCATGGCTCTAAGATGTTATGTCCTCCAATACCCGGGATAAAGCTGCCCGCCACAACCGCCAGATCAGCAACGCTGTAGCAGAGACAGAGAAGCCCCATCTGATCGACTAGGATGATGCCCTCTTTTGCGCTGTCCTCACTTAGGCGCCTTACTGAGTAGCCCATCTTCTCTATTTCTTTGGCGACCTCGTTAAAACGGTGAGGGTGTCTTGGCACCACAAGGAGCTGAAACTCTTCTTTTAGCGCCTCAATCAGCATTTTCTCCTCACCTTCGTGAGTAGAGCCGAGGACAACAATAGGTCTCTTTACCTCAAGGCTCTCCAAAAACTGCCTTCTCTCCTCTGCGCTATACACTGGATAGTTCTGATCTACCTTGATATTTCCTGTGACGACAATCTTCTCTTGCGGGCAGTGCGCCAAAAGAAAGCGCTTCTTATAGGTCTCATTTTGCGCCAGGACACGATCAATATTTCGGAAAAGTGCTTTGGCATAAAAAGAGTAGCGCCCCATTCTTTTAGCTGAGCGCTCCGACATTTTCGCAGAAATAACAACAGCCCTATCCGCGCTCTCAATAAAACGCAGCCATAGGTCTGTTTCGCAAAAGATCACGAGCTTTGGCAACACATCCTTAACAACCGACCGGATAAAAGGCTCAAACGGTAAATAGAGATGGTACGCCTCAGGAAAGAGCTGCTTCGCCTCACTATAGCCAGTCTCTGTCCCTGACGAGATGACCACAGGCGCATGGGGAAAAATCTCCCTGTATTTAGGGATCACCGGCTGCAAAGCCTTCGTCTCTCCAAGCGAAACCGCATGAAACCAAAGCGCCCCCTTAGCTTCCTCTCGAACGCTTTTTAGTCCCCAACCGATCCGGTGAAAAAAGTAGTCAGAACCACGAGAAAATGAGCGAAAGGCGATCCAGAGGAGGTAGAGAGGGGTGATGATGAGAAAAAAAATGCGATAGAAAAACGAAAACATGTTGGCGATTTGTCAATTTTTCCCTATTGTAGCAAAGAGGTCATTCTATGAGAAACAAATCCAAGTTCATCTTTGTCACAGGAGGCGTCTGCTCCTCATTAGGTAAGGGCATTACAGCTGGGGCCGTCGGTCTTCTCTTTGAGAGGCAGGGGTTGAAAGCTGCCCTTCTTAAGCTCGATCCCTATCTCAATGTCGATCCGGGAACAATGAGTCCCTACCAACATGGAGAGGTCTACGTCACCGATGATGGCGCCGAAACCGATCTCGACTTGGGTCACTACTACCGCTTCACTCACTCTCCCCTCTCCAAAGTGTCAAGCACCTCTTCGGGGCAGGTCTATGACGCCGTCTTACGGCGTGAAAGACGCGGTGATTACTTAGGTAAAACAGTGCAGGTCATTCCGCACATCACCGATGAGATCAAGCGGCGCATCTACGCCTGTGGGAACCAAGAGGAGGACATAGATGTCGTTGTCGTGGAGGTGGGCGGCACTGTAGGAGATATTGAATCACAACCGATTTTAGAGGCGATCCGTCAATTTAAAAACGACAACTTAGGCCACTGCCTTAATATTCATCTCACCTACCTCCCCTACCTTGGGGCAGCCAAGGAGATGAAGACAAAGCCAACACAGCACTCCGTAATGCTACTTCGTGAGACAGGAATCGATCCCAATATGATTGTCTGCCGATCAGAGTATGAGATTCCCACCGAACTTCGGGACAAGATCTCACTCTTTTGTAATGTGGATAAAGATTGTGTCATTGAGGAGCTTGATGTCAAAACGTCAGTCTACGAGGTACCTCTGCAGCTAAAGAGCCAAAGAGTTGACGAAATCCTCTGTAAAAAGCTAGGTCTGCCCTTCAAGCCTGCCAGCTTAAAGGATTGGGAAGATGTCGTTCTCCTTAAAGGCCAGCCTAAAGATTCTCTCGAAATTGCAATCGTAGGCAAATATGTGGAGCATGGGGATGCTTACAAGTCTCTCTATGAAGCGCTCGATCACGCCGCCACCGCCCAAGGACTTAGATTAAAACTACGCCTTTTAGAGTCTGATAAAATTGTATCTAAAGGAAAGCTTATCGATGAGGTTTATGGCGCCGACGGCTATCTCATTCCAGGAGGATTTGGCGAGCGCGGCTGGGGCGGCAAAATAATGACTGCCAAAATGGCGCGTGAAATGCAGGTTCCCTATTTTGGCATCTGCTTAGGAATGCAGGTGATGTGTGTCGAATTTGCCCAAAACGTTTTGCATCTTGAAAATGCCAACTCCTATGAAATCGACCCTGACTGCCAAAACCCCATTATCGCCTTTATGGAGAATCAAAAAGAGATCACAAATATGGGCGGAACAATGCGTCTTGGCGCCTTTGAGTGCGAGATCAAAAAAGGGTCAAAAGCGCACCAGGCGTATGGAAAGCTAAATATTAGCGAGCGCCATCGTCACCGCCTTGAGTTCAACTCCGTCTATCGAGAAGCTATTGAAGAGTCAGGTCTGCAGGTGACAGGGACCTTAAAAGGAGGAGATCTTTGCGAAATCACAGAGCTAAAAGATCACCCCTGGATGATTGGCGTTCAGTTCCATCCTGAGTTTAAGTCAAGACCCACCGAGCCCCATCCCCTTTTTAGCGCTTTTATTGAGGCCGCTTTAAAGCAGAAAAGGAGCCCCCTTGTCAAAGCCTGAAATAATCCTCGCCATCGATTATGGTAAAAAGAGAATTGGGCTAGCAGTCTCGGATAAGATGAAGATGATCGCCACCCCGATCGGTCTTATTCAAGCTAAATCATCCCTTAAAGAGACAGTAAAACTCTTAAAAGCTAAAATGGAGCAGGTCGTAATTGATCGTGGAGCAGAGATCTCACTTGTAGTTGTCGGAATGCCCTATCGATTGAGTGGGGGAGATAGCGCCATGACAGAAGAGGTCAAAAAGTTTATCACCCTGCTCCAAGAAGAGATTGAAACGCCAATCAAATCGTGGGATGAGAGGCTCACCTCTAAATTGGCTGAGCAGTCTCTAAAGGAGCGGGGCCTCAACAGAAAAAAGCGAACAAAACAGGTGGACACGATCGCTGCCACTTTAGTATTACAAAATTATCTGGATTCATTAAGGTTTGATCTATGACTGTCAAAGAAATGAGAAGAGGGAGAAATTTCATCAACCCTCTTCGCGACAACGCCCTCGGAACCAAAGTAGCCGATCCCTGCATTCTAGTGATATTTGGATCGACGGGAGATTTAACGGCTCGTAAACTGCTCCCTGCTCTCTATAACCTCGCCCATGATGCGCAGCTGCCCTCCCACTTCGCCTGTGTCGGCTTTGCCAGACGAGATAAAAATGATGATATCTTCCGCCAAGAGGCGAAAGAAGACATCAACAAGTTCTCCCGCAACAATCCTGTCGACGAGAACCTCTATAAAAACTTCGGCACTCAGCTCTACTATCATCAATCCACCTTTGACGATGATGAGGGCTATAAATCCCTCGACGCCAAGCTCAAAGAGCTCGACAGCCGCCTCGGCACAAAAGGCAACCGCATCTTCTACCTCTCGACTCAGCCGAGCTTCTTTCCCACAATTATTAAAAAATTAAAGAAAAAT
>JAJFMK010000091.1 GCA_021772215.1 Chlamydiota bacterium
TGGGGTGGAGCTGGTTAGGAATCGTGCTATCGATCTGCCCCCGAACCGTTACGAAGGTGATCTCCTTATCTAAGTTGGTAAGAAGAGAATAGATTGAATCGATCCCTCCGCTAAAGGGAAGAAGGAGCCTATTTTGGGGAAAATCAAACCGATGCTTGATCAGCTTCTTGGGAACAAGCTTGCCATTCCAGCTAACTTTTGGATGAAACCGCTTTAAGGTGGCACGAATTTTTTCGATACTCTTAAAAAGATCTCTGTCAAGCGCCTCCACGCTCAGTTCTAAGTCAGATCGCAAAACGGAAGCGATCGCATCAAAGAAGAAGGGCATGATGGTGATCGAAGGGTCATAGAGGCGCAAGTCAAGCTTTGGTTCGTCATAGCTGATGAAATGGCTCCGCCTTTGAAGGGCGACGGCAGCGAACTTTTGACCTGGGGTCACTTTGATGCTATTTTTTTTGACCTCAATTTTCTGGATCAGAGGCTCTGTGGCCGCGCTTAGAGAGAAAAAAAAGAGAAGTAGAAGACTACCAGCTTGCCTCATAAACAGTTACCTTATCATCGCCATAGTTTGTGACTGCCAAAAAGCGGCCATCTTGTGAAAAGTGAAGGCCGTGGGGAAGAAAGAGTTCCGACACTTCGCCCTCTAAGATGGTCCAGCTCGTCTCTATTTCACCGCTGTTGGGGTTATACTGATGAGCTGTCACGCGGTCGAGGACCTGGTCAACTGCAACAATCGTGGCTGTTCTAGGGTGGAACGCGATGGTCTCTGTTGAGGTGAGGTTTTCGACAATAGAGGTAGGAGTGGGGTTAATCCATCCCCGCTTTTGATAGCGATGGAGAGCTAACATCCCTGAGCTATAGCCGATTTTGTTTCCTAGCTGTGTGCAGTATCCAATTGCGACAAATTTCCCATCATGGGAAAAAGCGACACTTTTTGGGCGCATCGGCTCAAAGGGGCAGTTCAACTTCTGCTTTCCAATCAGATTAAAGAAGGGAGCTTCCTGGATCTCCATAAGCTTCACATGTGCATCCTTGCCTAGGCTGCTATAGGCAAGAAACCGACTATCGGGGCTAAACTGTGCCGAATGAGCCTGGAAACTGCTGATAGAGAAGAGGGGTGGGGTGGTGAGCTCTCCATTAGAGTTGAGCTTATAGAGGTTAACTCGCCCATTTCTCATGTTCGGAATGGCTGCAAACTTTTGATTAGATGAAAGAGCAATGTTTTCTGGGTATGAGAGTTTGAGCTTACTGCTGCTGTAGGAGGCCGTTGGTGTTAAGGATAGCTCTTCTCTGTTAAATCGATAGCACCAGATGATTTCTGTTAAAAAATTGATAGTTAGTAGCTTCTCATCTCCAGGGCACCAGCAGACCCCTGTACAGGTAGAGTAGCGCGGCCGGTCACCGGCATATTGGATGCTATGCCTCTTGGAAGGGTTGCTCAGAAGGGAGTTGGGGGTATAGGCTTTGGTGACTGGGTAGGGGGTGAGCTGTAGGGTGAGCAGAAGCCCACAAAGTAGACCTGTAATCAACGAACGAAGAGCCAGTTGCGGTTAATGTCTTTGAGCTCAGAGCGCGCTTTTTTTGCACGTCTTGGGTCGCTAATGGCGCCTTCGGAGCGGCCTAAAGAGCGGTCGAGATCGCGTCTTAGAACCTCAATTTGGTTGAGATCTTTTTCCGTGAAATTGTCTTTATCGCTTAAGAGCAGAAGAACCTGCTCCTTGGTTATGCCGAGGCCGCTAAGCTGCTGTTCGACATCGCATGTGATCTCATCAAAGCGCTCCTTCTCCTCCTGCAGGCGGCGCTCAAAGTGGAGTGTCTTCTCTTCTGACGAGTCTGGGTAAAACATCAAAATATAATCCTCAAAAAGTCATTAAAGGTAAACCAGATGATTAAAATCAATACTGCTAAAATAAAGGGGATAATTAGCTTTTCAAGCATTGAGATTGTCATCCGTCGTCCTGTGACAATCTCACAAAGGGAGATGCAGATGGAGCCGCCATCTAAGACAGGCAGAGGTAGCAGATTGATGATCGCAAGGTTTAGGCTGATGACAGCGAGCCAGTATAGGGCGTTGAGCCAGCTGATACCGAAGGAGTCGGCAGTAGCTGAGACAATGCCTACGGGGCCAAGGATCTGTCCATTGCTCGCCTGTCCCGTGATGATAGAGACGAGGCCAAGCCAGACACCTTTAATCGAATGGATGATCGGGCCTTCGGGGCTTGGGTTGTGTCTCACTAAGGCGTCGCCAAAGGAGGTGGCATTGAAGAGCGGGTGGAGAGAGAGTAGCTCATATTTTTCCGCCTTACCCATCCGGGAGATATCCTCAAGTTTCCCCTCCTGTTCTTGGACAGCCTGTAAAAGTGCCTCTTCGCTGTAGGGACCAATCAGAACATAAGAGCCGTAGCTAGTGGCCCCCTGATCGCTGCCGATATTCATGGCAATCTCTTCAATTTCGGCGAGCTGACGATCTTCTAAAAAGATCGCTTCCGCCTCCTTTTTCTCTTCAACCTGGAAGGGGCCCTTGTTTCGTTGGACAATGAAGCTGTAGTATTTCTGCTGAATCTTTTCCAACAGCTGATCGGCGGAGGAGACAGCCTGCCCATCGACAGCCAAGATGCGATCACCGGGTTGTAGAGGATCTATCAGGTCTTTCGGAGAATTCTTGATAAATAGTTCGTTCGGTTCAGTGCCATCGAGGTAGGGAATGCGGTCCAAAACGTAGTTGTCGCCTGTCAACTCATAGGGAATAAATGTGAGGT
Organism: Chlamydiota bacterium; assembly: GCA_021772215.1. Lineage (GTDB taxonomy): Bacteria > Chlamydiota > Chlamydiia > Chlamydiales > JAJFMK01 > JAJFMK01. The sequence goes on from JAJFMK010000091.1 coordinate 2,760, forward strand.
TGCGCAAAGGGGTTAGGTTGAGGTTAGCCTCCCACTGCCAATCGGTCAGCTCCTCTCGTGTGACGGGGTCTAATCTGAAATCATTGATTGTCGAGCGTGGCGAGAGCTTAAAGAGGATCTCCCCATCCCTTTCGATCGTCAAGAGAGAGAGCTCGGCGCTTAAGATTTTGGGGATTTGATGTGTTGAGAAGAGGAGCTGGCCATCAAGCCAAAGAAGTTGATCTCCGAGTTCAACACCGTAATTTTTAAGTTGATTCACCTGAGCGCGGCTGCTCTTTTGATAATAGAGGGTACGCGCCGGCAGCAAGATACCTGTGGTCTTGTTGCCCTCCATGTTTTTGATAGAGGCGACATCGACGGAGAAGGGGGTATACTCTTGATTTCTGTAGTCGATGCGATACCCTTCGAGGTGAAGCTGGTCATGTTCGGTGTGACCTTTGAGGGCGATCATATCGCTATCAGATTTTGAGGGAGGCGTGATCGAGGTGACCTGGTCACCCGGACGAAGTCCCTGATCGACCAGCTCGGAGGCGGGATGCAGCATCCCGATATAGCTATTTTGTAGGATGAAGGGGGAAAATTTCCCTCCGGCAAACCAGATGACGATATAGAGTAGAATCGCGAAGAGGAAGTTGACAAAGGGGCCCATGAAAGCGACTTTCATACGGTCCCAAGGAGATTTACCAAAGAAGCCGTCGGGGATTGAATAGGGGTCGACGGACCCATCCTTATCAGTCCCAGCAATCCGTACAAAACCGCCGATGGGCAGCCATCCGACCTGCCATCTCTCCCCATTGGGGCGGTCCCACTTCCATATAGCGTTCCCAAAGCCGATGCTAAAGGTCTCCACCCGCATGCCAACGCGTCTGGCCATCCAGTAGTGTCCCAACTCATGGATGAAGACTAAGATTCCTAACCCTATAATGGCCAAGAAGATGTGATAAATTGTGACTAACATGACCTCACGCCTCTGCTGCTAGTTCCCTCGCCTCTGATTCGATGGCTAAAATTGTATCAAAGGAACTCATTTTTTCGATAGGATGGTTTAACATTAATTTTTCTAATTTCTCTCCTATAGCCGGCCAGCTGATCCGCTCATTCGCAAATCTTTGAACGAGAACCTCATTGGCAGCGTTCATAAAGCAGGGGAGGCTGCCTCCTTCGCGACCTGCCTCGTAGGCGAGTCGAAGGCAGCGAAAGCGTTCTGTGTCAGGAGGGTAGAACTGTAGGGATAGCGCTTTTGTGAAATTAAATTTTTTCAGTAATCCTCTGCGGCGTGTCGGATAGGTGAGGGCATACTGGATCGGAGGCAACATGTTGGGCTCCCCCATCTGCGCCATGATGCTCTGGTCGACAAATTCGATCATGCTGTGAACCACCTGCTCCGGATGAACCACCACGTCGATCTTGTCGACTGGCATCTCAAAGAGAGCGCTCGCCTCTAAGAGCTCAAGACCCTTATTCATCAAGGTAGAGGAGTCGATCGTCACCTTCGTGCCCATGTCGTAGTTGGGGTGGTTGAGAGCCGCCTTCAAAGAGACAGATCGAAGCTCTGCCTCGGATAGATTGCGAAAGGGGCCGCCGGACGCTGTTAGGATAAGACGAGCCACATCCTCTCTCCTTTCGCCGTTAAGACATTGAAAAAGGGCGGTCAGCTCGCTGTCAATCGGGATAATTTTTGCCCCATAGCGCTTCGCCTCCTCCATGACCATTGAGCCTGCCGAGACCAAGACCTCTTTTGTGGCTAGGGCAACCTGTCGTCCCTTTCGTATAGCTGCCAGTGTGGGAATCAATCCAATCGAGCCATTCGTGGCGCTGACGACGAGGTCGGCCCCCTCGATTTCCGCTACTGCGGTGAGACCCTCCATGGAGGCTAGCACCTCTACAGCGACGCCTCTACGTTTAAGCTCAATAGCCTTGGTCTCATCATAGACCGCCACAAGCTTCGGGCGAAACTCTTTGATCTGCTCTTCAAGTAGGTCGATATTGCTCTTCGCCGCCAGAGCCACTACTTCAAATTCCTCTTTGAGGTGCGAGGCAATCTTTAGGGTATTTTTTCCGATGCTGCCTGTCGAACCGATGATGGATAGTCTTTTCATGAGAGTACAAAGTATATAGGGCCTCGAATCTCTTTACAAGTCTACCCTTTGAAAGATCAGCCGAATTATTAAAAATTTCTTCCTATAAAAATAATAATATCTTAGCCTGACAGCCTCCAAGAAAAGCTAATATCTCGAGGTTTAAATGACTGTTTTATCTCCCCTTTCTCCTAACGAGAACTCCTCCCCAACGCCTGACGCAGCTCTGCTCCCCCAAGTCAAACAGGACTTACGCCAATATATCGACCACATAGGCCAGACGGACCCGATCCTCGCCTCGGGACTCTCCCGCCGCGTCTCTCTTTGCGGCTGGACCCCTCACGAAATCCACTCCCTTCGCTCTCTTGGTCTTCCCATCCCCATCGCTTTTTGCCCCAACCCGGGCCTACCCGGCGGCGGCGCAGGGGACCTTGTGGTCGATATGATTCGAGGGTTCATCACCATTGCTCTAGAAGGTAACAAAAAGTCTGTCGAGCAGGACCTAGAGAAAACCATCGTCAAAGCGACCATCCTCCTCCCCGACGGCTCTCAAGAGGTCGGAAGCCACCAAGGCGGCCGCATCCTCAGCGATCCCAAGAAAAATCGCTTTGGCTTCAACCCAAGGTACACCCTCCTCGCCGCCGGGCAAGGGGAGTTCACCTCCGCCCGTGTCACCTACATCGGCAAG
>JAJFMK010000092.1 GCA_021772215.1 Chlamydiota bacterium
TGTAGACGTCGAGCAGGTTGTAAAAATCCTTTTCGACCTGTGTTGCGGCTGGGTAGCAGGTGAAATCGGAGCCTGTGAAGGCGTTCATGAAGCTATTTAAGCTTCTACGGTTCATCAAAAAGAAGCTATCTTTGACAGGAAAGCGCTTAGAGCCGCAAAGCACGGTGTGCTCTAAGATATGGGCAATGCCATCTGAAGATCCAGGTAGCGTCTGGAAGCTTATGCAGAAGACATTTTCGGGATCATCTGCTTCAATCTGTACCACGCGCGCGCCGGAAGTCTCCTCCTCAAATTCGCGTAGGGTGGCGTCAATTTCGCTAAGGGGTAGCTCTTTTTTTAGGTGGAATGTTCCGATCTGTTCTTTCATACTCCATTAGATATTAATCACTGTTTTGCATATTATCAAGACAATGCGTAAGAAATTCCCACTGCTCCCCAATATGATCACCGCTTTTGGCTTAAGCTGCGGTCTTTTTGTGATTTTTAAGCTGGCTCTTGTGCCGGAGAACGCTGTCGATGAGCAGCTGCTGACGCAGTCAATTGGAATTTTACTTTTAGCCGCTCTTGCAGACCTTTTAGATGGCGCTGTGGCCAGAGCTCTAAAGGCGGAGAGTGAATTTGGCGGACTCTTCGACTCCCTCGCTGACGCCATTGTCTTCGGCGTAGCGCCGGCGGTTGTCGTCTTAAAGAGCTTCTCCTTTGATTTAAATGATCCCACCCTCTTTGCTCTGATGGGCGCGGCGATGGTCTACAGCATCTGCGGTGTTTTGCGCCTGATTCGCTTCACTTTGCGCAGTGGTGAGGTGAAAGAGGATGAGGCGCAGGCGCTACTAAATAAAAAACATTTTACAGGCATGCCGATCCCTGCGGCGGCGGCGGCGGCGATCTCGTTAGATCTGCTTCTCTTCTCAAATCGCTTTCAAAAGTTTATTCCCTTAAGTGATGAGGCGAGGGCTTGGGTTCTCTTTGGCGGACTGATCATCATCGGCTATTTCATGGTAAGCCGCTGGAAGTTTCCCAGCATCAAGACGCTGCGTATCCCTGTCGCTACCTTTGAGAAGGTCTTTATCTTAGTGCTCTTGGCACTCCTTATTTTCTACGGTATTGTAAACCACTTTCCACTGACGCTCTTTATTGGTGCTTGGGGCTATGTGGTCACCGCCTGGATCCTCTCAATTATCCGTCTAATCGCGGGAAAGAAATCGAAAACATTAGAGGAGTTTGAACCCGATGATGAAGAATTTGACGCTTAGCCTCCTTGCGGCTGTTTGCTTTGTCAGCTCTCTTTCAGCTAAACAGGTCCTCGCCTTTGCCGGCAGCGTGCGGGAGGACTCCTGCAACGAGAAGCTAGTTAGATTGGCAGCAAAAATTGATAATGATATTGAGCTCATTAGCTTAAAAGATTACCCCGCCCCGATCTATGACGGCGACCTTGAAGCGCAGTCTGGTCTGCCAGTAGCAATCGAAGCGTTGCAAAAAAAGATCCTCGATAGCGACGTCGTTGTTATCTCTACACCTGAGTATAATGGCGCTGTTCCTCCCCTCTTAAAAAACACGATCGACTGGCTCTCAAGAGGAAAGATAGGCCAAAAGGTCTTTAAAGATCGCAAATTTATTCTCTTAAGCGCTTCTCCAGGTCGCGGCGGAGGATCTAGGGCTGTGGCCAACTTGCGTTCAATTTTGGAGGCCTTAAATGCCAATGTCTCTTTAAAAACCTTCTCTCTTCCTAACGCCTATAGCGCCTTCAATGCAGATGGAAATCTCAAAGAACCCTCTCAACATCAAAAGCTGGTAGAGGCCTTGAGGTGACAGCTGTCGTCTGGTTCCGCAACGACCTGAGGATCCAAGATCACCCCGCTCTTTTTGAAGCTCTCGCCAATTTCGATCAGGTAATCCCCCTCTACATCTATGACGAAGATCCAAATTGGCCTTTGGGCCGCGCTTCGAAGTGGTGGCTGCAGTGCTCCTTAGAGTCTCTTTCAAACGACTTAAAGGAGCTGGGCCTTAAACTGATCATAAGAGAGGGGAAAAGTGCTCAGATCTTAAATAAATTTGAGACAATCTACTACAACAGACATTACGAGCCGTGGCAGCGTAAAATTGAGGAGCAGATCAAACAACCGACACGCTCTTTCATGGGCTCATTTTTAGCGGAGCCGACGGAGTTTTTTACCTCGACAGATCGCCCCTATCAGGTCTTTACGCCGCTCTATAAAAGATATCAAGAAATGGCATTTGAGCCACTTTGTGGCAAGCCTAAAAGAGGCGCCAAGACACCCAATGTCAAAAGTATAGCGATCAAAAAGGTGAAGGGAGACTACCCCTGGGAGCCGGGTGAAAAGGGCGCCTGGAAGCGCCTTCGCGCTTTCAAGAAACAGGCCGTCTCCTACAAAGCAAGACGCGATTTTTTAGCCAATGATGGGGTCTCAAGGCTCTCGCCATATCTGCACTTCGGGGAGATCTCTCCCAGACAGATCTGGCAGGAGTTAAAAGGGGAGGAGCCCTTCTTAAGGCAGCTTGTCTGGCGCGAGTTTGGTACATACCTCCTCTACCACTTTCCAAAATCAGATAGAAAGCCACTCTATGAGAAGTGGGAGAAGTTTCCCTGGCGCTCCAACAAAAGAGCTTTTGAGCGCTGGTGTGACGGCATGACAGGGTATCCTGCTGTTGATGCGGGGATGCGTCAGCTTAAAGAAACGGGCTGGATGCATAACCGCGCAAGAATGATCGTCGCCTCCTTCTTAACTAAAGATCTTCTGATACCTTGGCAGGATGGGGCAAAGTGGTTTTTCGAGACCCTTGTCGACGCTGATTTGGGCAACAACACACTCGGCTGGCAGTGGACTGCCGGCTGCGGCGCCGACGCAGCTCCCTTCTTTCGCATCTTCAACCCCATAACGCAAGGTGAGAAGTTTGACCCGGACGGAGAGTATATCCGGACTTGGGTTCCTGAGCTCAAAGACGTCCCTACAAAAGAGATTCATCAGCCCTGGGATCTTGATGTCGACTATCCAAAACCGATCGTCAATCACGCTGACGCACGTGAGAAGGCTCTGCAATACTATCAGGAGTATAAATGATCGTCCTTACCGGAGCTACAGGTTACATCGGCGGCAGACTTTTAAAACAGCTAGAGAAGAGAGGGTTGCCTGTTCGCTGTCTGGCAAGATCAGAGACTGCAGGGTTTATCACTTGTGATCTATTAACAGATAAGAACTTGAGTGAAAAGCTTCAAGGCTGTGAGCAGGCCTACTATCTGGTTCACTCCATGGGCTCAGCGCAAGAGTTTGCCGACCTGGATCGTAAAATGGCGATCCGCTTTGCTAAAGCGTGCACTGAGGCAGGCGTGAAGCGAATCATCTATCTCGGGGGGCTGGCGCAGTCTGGGACAGGCCTCTCAAAACATCTCAAAAGCCGCCATGAGACAGGAGACCTTCTAAGAGAGCATGCCGGTGGTGTTGAGGTGATTGAGTTTAGAGCTTCCGTAATCGTCGGCGCCGGTTCTCTCTCTTATGAGATGATCCGCACATTGACCGAAAGGTTGCCGATGATGGTGACACCCAGGTGGGTCAGAACAAAACTGCAGCCAATTGCCATCAAAGATATGTTGAGCTACTTAGAAGCCGCTCTCGACCTACCCTATAAAGGAAATCAGATTTATGAGGTGGGTGGTAAGGATGTGACAACTTATAAAGAGTTGATGTTTGAATATGCTAAGCAGCGCGGCTTAAAGCGCTATATGATCCCGGTTCCCTTTTTGACGCCTTATCTCTCAAGTCTTTGGCTTAGGTTTGTTACCCCGCTCTATTTCACTGTCGGAAAACGGCTGATCGATAGCGCACGCCACCCCACTGTCGTGGAAAATGATGACGCTCTTCGAACTTTTACCATTCGCCCCGTGGATTACAAAGAGGCAATTACAGAGGCGATCGCTGAGACAGAGCCCGAGCTGATCGATCAGCGCTCTCTTATTACAAAAGCCAAGCCCGAGGCTGCTTTCGATCCGATCTTAAAAATTGGCGGCAAACGCGGCTGGTACTACCTCAATTTTCTCTGGGAGCTGCGAGGCCTCATGGATCAATGTTTCGGCGGGGTGGGAATGCGCCGCGGTCGCCTTAGCGATGATAAGCTCCATGTGGGCGACACTCTCGATTTTTGGCGCGTCGAAGAGATTGAAATTCCCAGACGCCTCTCACTTCGCGCTGAGATGAAGGTGCCAGGGCGCGCTTTTCTAACCTTTGAGGTGACGCCTGTTGGGGAGGGAAGCCGCGTCACACAGACAGCTGCTTTCCAGCCGAAAGGGCTCTTCGGTCTTCTCTATTGGTATATTCTCTACCCAATTCATATTATTATATTTAATGGAATGTTAAAAAGAATTATTAAAACGGGTAATAAGTTGTTTTAATGTCTATTTTCTGATATGATTTACGGCCCAATTTAATGAGGTAGATTATGGCAGTAGTAAAAATAGCATCAGCACCGTCGAGCGGTGAACCTTCCCCCTTTCTGATGGAATCAAAGGCTCTTCCATCTCCTTCTGCATTATGCGCTCCTCCGACAGCAGAAGAATTAGCAACGAGGTTAATTTCAGTAGAAAAAGCTCAGATCATGAGCTGTTTCAATGGGGCAGTTAAACCACAAGAGTGTGAAGTTATTGAACTACAGGAGTTTATTCTGGGTTTGGGTGCTAAATCTAGACTCCATTTTAGTTTTGGAGATCAGGCACAAGCGGCAATGTTAGATGGAATAGTTTCTACGTTAAGAACCCGTTCACTAGTCACTCAACTGGAGCAGTTTGATGAGGAGGAGAAAATATTCTATTTCTATCTGCTTTTGCAGCTGGCCCGTGGCGCTCAAAGCGCTGAGGGCGATATATGCTACAGTCACTTCTCTAATTTGATCTCTACGGGTTTTACCTCGTCACACCTAAAAACTTTAATCGAGTTACAGAGTTTTGATCCAGAGCGCTTTGCCAATGGCTATGTTCCCTCTCTGCCTGTGGACCTAGATGAGCTTTTTGCACACCTGGACGGCATGGCTCTACTGATGAGACAGCTTGAGAAGCGCTCGGATACCCTTAAAAAACTGCTGCTTTTTAATAACTCTTTTAGAGAAAAACTCCTTAAGCAGATTCCGCAGTCTCACAGAAGAAATTTTGAGCTGCTTAAGGAATTTGACACCGGAAATGAGCAAGAGATAAGTATCTTTTTTACCGTGATTCTCTTCTGTCCAAACGTTGATTTTATCGCTAATCAAGTATTTGAGGGGGTTTTGCCTATTTTAAGGGAGATAAACTCTCTCACAGGCAGTGCTAGAGAAAAAGCTTTCTTTGAGCTGAGCCTTGCACTCAGTCAATGCTACGACAGCAAAACCCGCTCCTACATCCCAGATAACGTTCCCCGTGTGATGGCAGAGTTTCGAGGTTCTCTTGATATCATTAAGACAGATGGTTTGGCAAAAATAGATGATTTGGCAGAAACAGATGATTTGGCAGAAAAATATATCAGTCTATTTGCTGGAGTTGATGAGCCGAGTCTAGACGATGCTTGGAATATTATTGATTTTTTTAAGACGTTTAGCACTGAGCATGATTTTGTTAAGCTTCTCTTAGAGGGGCTTCCCAGGTTGACCCCTTCCCAAAGAGTAAAATTTCACAATGATTTTTTGTTAACTTATAAGTTGATCTATGATGATTGGGAAGTATATTATCACGATGTTTTACGAGTCTTAACGTCTTTAGCCCATAGAGAGATGGAGGGGCCATTTACAAACATCGAAGGCTTTTTTATTGAAGGACTAGCCGCCTTTGTCGATCCGCAGATTTGGGATTTTAATCAAGCCATTGCCCTCTTTACAATCGATTTTCCTCGCTCACTCTTTCCCCTTTTAAGATTCTTCAAAGAGGTTAACGTTGAAGACAGGGCAATATTTCAAGAGTTTTTAGCCTTTTTAGGCTGGGCAAGATATAAAGGTGAGGGCTTCAACGAGCTAATTGTACAGATTACCGCAGCCACTGCCTCCCAAAGTCCCGGAGATGTGGCCGAACTCCTTAGGGGGCACCGTTTTGATGAAGACGTTTTCAATTCCCAAAATGCCCCTCAAGAGGGTGATCAAAGTCTTCGCTCTCTTTTGCCTCTGCGGCCTATTTCTTGAATAGTTGACCTGATTCGATCAGAGAACTAAACTGAAAAGAAAAAAAAGGGGGAAGAAGCGATGTCTGCATTTATAAGTGGTGTAGGGGGAGCTACTGCTTTGTCCTCTAGTTCCAATACATTAGCTCGAGATTTCATTGAGATTTTAGGGAGAAGACATCGAGTGGATGTCGAGAGGCGGTTTGCCTCTGCTTTCGAGGAGATCAAAGGGATGGGGGACCGTTTAGGGGCCCTTTCGCTTATGCTTGAGATGGCTGCGGCTCTTTTAGAAAGGGGGAGTCAATATGCGGATTTGATCGAGCGGTGCTGCTCTTGGGTTAAGAAAAACAGTCACGATCAAATTCTACAGCTTCGAGCATGTCAAATGCAGCTTCGCTGTTTACGTCTCTTGGCAGAGGAGAGAAGTGGTGATTTTTCTGCGGTGTTAAACTTTGGCAAGGGTCTAATTAAGCAAGGAGAGGCTATTGAACAGGAAAATCCACAACTATTTTGCTTAATTTATGAGGACATGGGGATTGGTTATTCGCGCTCTGGCTATTACAGGTTTGCCTATAAGTCGCATTTGCACGGCTTCAAGCTTACCCAAGGCTTGGATCCTTCACAGGTTCACTATATGTTCGGTGCGCTTTTAAAAATCGAAAGCTCCGAACAACCGGAGCTAATAGAGTATCTCCTCAATCGTTTTGACATCTTGGTAGAAGACAACCGAGTTGAGCTGTCTCACTATTGCCATTTAATCTCAATTATTGGCAGATCTCCCCTCATTCCTTCTGAAAAGATTCAAGGCTATATCGACCGGGCGATTTCGTTGACAGTTGACGAGCAAGAAAAGAGTAAAATGAAGCTCTTAAAGCTCTACCTCCTCTCAGTTCGCTCGATGGAAGAGGCTTGGAGTGAAATTCTTGATCAGGCTGCAGCCCTTCTTAAAGAGAGTGCGTCTGCTCCTCTCCTCTCTTCAAAACTGCAGCTTATTCGGTCCATTGCGCTGACCAAACTCTTTAGATTTGAGGAGGGGTATGAGGCAAAGTTAGCTGCCCGAGAGTTTGAAGAAGAGCATAGGCAGCAGCAGTATTGCCGTGGAGAGAGCTATTTGACTTATGCCAAAACTGCTGAAGGGAGCTTCCGCAGGGTGCGAATTGATCCATTGAAAAAGAGCGGCGACGATTTCGTAGATTCGACACTTCACATCATGGGAGTAATCATACCGTAGAGATTAAAACGGCCGAACAAGACCCACAACAACGCCGCGGATCGTGATGTCGACCTCCTGGACGAGAATAGGTCTTGTTGTCGAGCTCTCGCCGACGAGGCGGATGTAGTCCGCTTCCGGATGAAAACGACGAATGAGGGTCTCGCCGCTGTTTAAGGTGGCTAAAATCGTCTCTCCCGGCTCAGGAGCGGTTTTTGCCTCGACGATGATGAGGTCTCCCGACGCGATCAGCTCCTCTTTAAAGCTCTCATCTTTGATCCGAAAGACATAAGAGCGCCTAGCATCTTTGATCAAAAAGCTCGGCACCGCCAACGTCTGGCTTTTGGCAAAGGTCTCAATCTTCTGGCCAGAAGAGATCGTGCCGACGAAGGGCAGCTCAATCTCCGCTTCACCTCTAGAGAGCTCCTCTTTTTTCGGTAGCAAGATCGAGCGCGCCCGCCCTGCTTCAAACTGAAGAGCTCCCTTCTCCCGTAGTGCTTTGAGATGTTTTTGTACACTGTGGATACTTTGGAAGCCAAAATGATCTTGTAGCTCGCGGTAGCTCGGGGCAAAGCCCTGCGCTTCGATATAGGACTCTAGATGCGTTAAAATCTCCTTTTGCTTTGGTGTCAATCCCTTCACGGCTTCTCCTTTAGTAGAGGAATTGAGAGAAAATAGGCGCTAAGCCACATGATGAGGGCGCTGACGAGGGTGTCGGAGAGGAAGTGGCCTCCTTGGACGATGCGGGTGAGGGAGAGCACTCCTCCTAAAGAGATGGCGAGCAGCAGGCCGATGATTGCCAATAGGTTGTTCTGGCGACGTCTGCCTATGAAGTAGAGTGTGAAGAATAGGTAGCCCATCGTGGCGTGGCCTGAGCAGAAGGAGCGCTGATGCTCTGCCTCCTTCGGTGCGATCTTCCAGACTGGGCTGTAGGGAGCGTAGCCGCCATATTCGATCACCTGCTTAGGTCTGGGTCTTCCCCAGCTCTCTTTTAAGATGGCGTGGCAGAAGAGGCCGCTGCCGATGCCGAGGACGAGAAGGATATAGAGTCCCTCTCGTCTAAAACGGGTAAAGAGGGCCACAGCGGCAGCGATGATCAAAAGCCAGCCGGGGAGTATGCCAAAGCGGTAGATAAATTTAGCCCAAGAGGGGTTGGAGAAGCCATCCGAATAAAAAAAGTCAGTTGTGGCAAGGTCTAGCGCGATAGAGAAGGGGAGAAAAATCAAAAAGATGATGAGGGGGATCAGCCAATTCATGTGGGAAGCACCTTTTTGGTCTCTTTCACAGCGAGGTAGTAGAGGGGCGTTAAACTTAGCGCGACAACAGATTTATAGCTGAAAGAGAAGGTGGAAATAAAGAGAACAGATTGCCAGGGCCAGTGCAAAATAGCGCCAAATAGGATCGCATTGACGATCACGCTATCGACCAGTTGCGCCGTTAAAGTAGAGCCGAGGCTGCGCATGAAGAGCCAGCGCTCGCCTGTCCAAGAGCGAATTTTGGCGTAGAGGGAGATATCGAGTAGCTGCGAGGCTAAGTAGGCGATAATGGAGCTAAAGAGCGAGGCGCAGTTCACAGCAAAGATGGCACTTAGCGAGGCCTGTATTTTGGCATCTTCGGCAGGTAGTAGTAGAGCCACTTGCAAAATCAAACTGGAGATAATCGATGTGGCAAAGCCAACAAAGATCATCTCTTTGGCGGCCCGTTTTCCAAAGATTTCAACGCAAAGATCCGAGATAAAGAAGGTGATTGGATATAGGAGAAGACCGCAAGGAATGCTTTGAGAAAAAAATGGTATGGTAACCATTTTTGCAGTCAAAAGGTTCGCTAAAATGACCACCATCGAAAAGATAGAGGCAATAAAAAGGTAGAGTCGATTCGGCATACGGTACCGATTATAACATAGGATAGTCCCGAAGGAGATACTTTTTTCGTAATACTAAAAATTTGTTTCGCTTCTCTAAATCTAAGTTTTTTAGCTTCCAGGTAATATAGCGCTCATTATTCATAATCTCTACTGCTTCAGCTGATCCACAAACTTTACAGAGCATCTCTTTGCGGTCGGGCTTGGTTTGGATCGCCTGGTCAAACTCTTTGGGGTAGAGCGCTTTTAGGGCGCCCATCAACGTGAAGCCGGCGGTGACGGGCTGGAAGATGAGGGGGTTGTGGACATGAATCATCACGCCATGGCAGAGCTTATCTTTATATTTACCGCTGTAGGGCGTCCAGGAGAAGGGGTGAAAATGAACGCCGGGGTTTACCTGCTGATTGAGAGTCATCGCCAGTTTTTTCTTGTCTACGAAGGGGGCGCCGGCAAGCTGAAAGGGGAGGGTGTAGCCGACACCGATCTGGACAAAGGGGATCTCGCCTAAGATGCCGGTGATTGGATAGTAGAGAGCGGTCTCCGCCTTGGGGACGTTGGGGCTTGTCGGAATCCAGGGCAGCTTTGTCTCATGGAAGCTCATTTGACGATTCCAGCCTTTCATCGGTACAATCTGAAGAGAGGCGCGAATTTGATACTCGCGGTTGAAAAACATCGCAAGCTCCGCCACCGTCATCCCATGGCAGTAGGGAACGTTGATGTAGCCGACGATCGAGCGGTAGGCCTCCTGTAACATCGGCCCATCGACAACGACGCCATTGATCGGGTTGGGACGGTCCAGAACCAAAACATCAATGTTTCGCTTTGCTGCCTCTTCCATCACGTAGAAGAGTGTAGAGATGTAGGTGTAGGATCTTGAGCCGATATCTTGGATATCGTAGACGACCAGATCGATCCCATTTAGCATCTCATCTGTAGGCCTGCGTGTGTTTCCATAGAGGCTGTAGATCGGAATCTGGCCATCTTTGCCATCTAACACCAGCTTCTCGGCATGAATTGCCCCATCGATGCCATGCTCGGGGCCAAAGAGCGCTCTTAATCGATAGCCAAAGCGCCCCTCATTCTCTTTGAAGAGGTCGATCGCATGCTCATACTTAGAAGTGATCGCCGTCTGGTTAGTGACCAATGCGACGTTGCGTCCCTTTAAAATGTGGCTGTAAGTGGGTGTGAAGAGTCTCTCCAGTCCCACCTCCACAGAGGCGGTGAGAGGCAGAAAAATGAGAAGTAATAAACGAAACATCCTCCCTATTATACTTGAGAATAGAGATAGTGATCAATCTCGTTGAACAGCTCCTGCTTTTCATCTTTGCTTAGGAAGCTCGCCTCAATGCCATTTCTTGCGATCTGGTAGATCTGCTCTTTAGTTAAAGAGAGGGCGGCAGCGACAGCTTTGAAGTTCTCCTCAATATAGCCACCAAAGTAGGCGGGATCATCGGAGTTTATCGTCACAAGGAGCCCTGCGTCAAAGAGCTCTTTGATGTTATGGTCTTTCATCTCTTTGAAGAGGCAGAGTTTGACGTTCGAAAGAGGGCAGACGGTCAAGGGGATGTGCCTACTTTTAAGGTGCTGAACTAGCTTCGGATCTTCAATGCAGCGCACCCCATGGTCGATTCGGCAGGCGTTGAGTAGTTTTAGCGCCTGCCAGATGTAGTCGGCAGATCCCTCCTCTCCGGCGTGGGCGACGGCGAGAAAACCCTCCTCCCTTGCGCGATCAAAGACCTCCTTAAATTTTTCTGGGGGATTGTCCTTTTCACTTGAGTCGAGGCCGACGGCTGTGATCCACTTTTTATAGGGAAGCGCCTCTTCTAATGTCTTCATCGCCTCCGCGGCGCTTAAATGACGCAAAAAACAGAGGATCAGCTTCGAACTGATATCAGACTCTCTTAAGGCTCGTGTGATTCCTTTGATGAGCGTTTCGAAGGGGACGCCGCGGCCCGTATGTGTTTGCGGATCAAAAAAGATCTCCGTGTGGCGCACATTTTGCTTTTTGATCCTTGTTAGGTAGGCCGCTGTCATCTCATAGAAATCCTCTTCATGCAAAAGAACATTTGTTCCTTGGTAGTAGATATCTAAAAAGGATTGCAGGTTGGTAAAATCGTAAGCCGCCTTGACCTCATCGACACTATTGAAGGGCAGCTCAATGCCGTTCCGCTTGCCAATTTTAAACATCAGCTCAGGCTCTAAGGTGCCTTCGATATGACAGTGGAGTTCAACTTTTGGCAGTCTTTCAATAAATTTATCCATACCTTTGGCTATAGCCGAAAATGTTAGTATTTTACAAGGAGCTGTCAGACATTGTATGATGGGAGGCTATGAATGAAGTTGAGGGAAAGAACCTCCCACCTCGGGAGTTGGCGCCACTGGCAGTGAAGCTGGCAGAAGAGATTCTTCTAGCTGCCAAAAAAAGAGTGCGTATCTCAGAGCGAAGGGATCAGCGCGAACTGAAGAATATCGTCACCGATAGCTCCGCGAAGCTCTTTTTGTTTGAACTGACCGATCAGATTTTCCGCTCCAAGCGCGCCTCGCGCACGGTGAGCCAGGTTAAATATCTCGTGGGGAAGCTCGGTATTCCTTCGTTTGTTCCTCTCATTAAACGAATCGCGATGCTTTTTATCTTGCGCATCGGAGAGTTTTTTCCACAGATGCTCGCTGAGGGTTTACAAAATTGGATCAAGGCGAAGACAAAGCGGGTGATCGTCTCTTCCGAGCAGGGACCGCTGATGCGCCATTTGTCGCAGCGACAGTCTCAAGGATATCAGGTCAACCTCAACTTCTTAGGGGAGGCGATCTTAGGAGAAGATGAGGCAATAAGACGCAACGAGAGCTATATCGAGGCGCTAAAAAATCCGAAGATCAATACCCTCTCTGTGAAGATTTCAACGCTCTATAGCCAGATCTATCCGATCGCTTGGGATGAGACCTTAGCTGTTTTAAAGAAGCGCTACCGAGAGCTTCTTCGCGTCGGGGGGAAAGAGAAATTCATCAACCTCGATATGGAGGAGTTTAAGGACCTTTATCTCACGGTCGAACTCTTTAAGTCGGTCCTATTAGAGGAGGAGTTTCTCGATATTGAGGCGGGGATTGCCCTGCAGAGCTATCTGCCCGAGTCTTATCGAATTTTACAAGATATCGTTGCCTTCGCAAAAGTGCGCGTTGAAAAGGGGGGAGCCCCTGTGAAGGTGCGGCTCGTCAAAGGAGCCAATTTGGCGATGGAGGCCGTTGAAGCCTCCATTCGTGTCTGGCCCTTAGCTCCCTTTTCCAGCAAGGCCGAAGTCGATGCCAACTTTAAGCGGATGTTAGAGTTTGCTTTAAGACCAGAGCATCTTCTGCTTCTTCGCCTCGGTGTGGGCAGCCACAACCTCTTTGACATCGCCTACGCTCTTCTCTTAGCGAAGACACGCAAGCTAGAAGAGCAGCTAACCTTCGAGATGCTCGAAGGGATGGCTCCCGGCGAGGCTGCCGCTCTGCAGCAGCTCTTTGGTAAGCTTCTTCTCTACCTTCCCGTCGCAGATGAGACGCAGTTTCATAACGCTATTGCCTATCTTATCCGTCGCCTCGACGAGAACACCGGTGAGGAGAACTTCTTGCGCTACGCTTTCGACTTAGAGCCGGGAAGTGAGGTGTGGAAGGAGCAGGCGAAGGCGTTTTTAGACTCCTTTAAGCTGATTGAGGGGCTGCAGAGCCGGTCAAATCGCGAGGAGCCTCTCATGCCACCCCTCAAGGGCTTCTCTAACCAGCCGGACACAGACTTTTCGCTTCGCAAGAATCATCTCTTTGCCAAAGAGATCATTACAAATTGGATCGAGCGCGACCATGGCCAGGTGCCGCTCTGTATCGGCGATGAGTTCGTCGCCGGAAGGCAGGATGGGGTCGGCGTAAATCCGGCCGAACCGAGCAGAAAGCTCTACAGCTTCGCGATGGCGACAGTTGAAGAGGCTACCCGCGCGGTCAAGGCGGCACTAAGCGGCTTTGAGCATTGGCGCAGGCTCGGCCCTAAGGTTTGGGCGCAGAAGTTACGTGAGGTGGCTAAGCTTATCCAGGAGAGACGAGCCGATCTAATCGGAGCGATGGTCGTCGATGGTGGTAAAATTGTCGAGGAGGCGGATGCGGAGGTCTCTGAGGCGATCGATTTTGCCAACTACTACGCCGAAAATATTGAGAGCTGGAGCCTCCATCAAGACCTCTCATTTTCTCCTAAGGGTGTGATTTTAGTCGCACCGCCTTGGAACTTCCCTTGCGCCATTCCTAGTGGCGGCCTCTTTGCCGCTCTAGCTACCGGCAATAGCGTGATCTTCAAACCGGCCCCTGAGACCGTTTTGGTCGGCTGGGAGCTGGTCAAGCTCTTCTGGCAGGCGGGCGTTCCTAAAGAGGTTTTGCAGTTTATTACCGGAAGCGATGATGAGGTTGGTTCGACGCTCATTCAGGATAAAAATGTCTCTTCGGTTATTTTAACAGGCGCTACCGAGACGGCGATCCATCTGCTCTCGTTACGACCTGGTCTCGATCTGATGGCGGAGACGGGCGGCAAAAATAGCATCATTGTGACAAGCCTTGCCGACCGCGACCTGGCTATTAAAGAGGTTGTGCGCTCAGCCTTTGGCAACGCCGGACAGAAATGCTCCGCCTGCAGCCTGCTCATCTTAGAGGATGAGGTCTATCGAGACCCTGAGTTTAAGGCGACGCTGAAGAGCGCCTGTATGAGTCTGCATGTTGGCGCTCCCCAAAATCTAGCGACGAAGATAGGCCCTCTCATTAGACCGCCAAATGGCGCGCTTCTGAAAGGATCCCAAGAACTTGAGGAGGGGGAGGAGTGGCTGGTTGAACCGCACATCGATGAGGAGAATCCTCATCTAATGTATCCCGGTATTAAATGGGGTGTCAAAGAGGGCTCCTTTTCTCACAGCACAGAATTTTTTGGGCCGCTACTTAGTGTCATGCAGGCCAAAGATTTCAACCACGCCCTCTCCATTGCTAACGGCACAGAGTATGGGTTGACGGCCGGTCTGATGTCGCTTGATGAGAGGGAACAGAAGATCTTCCAAGAGAGGATGCGCGCCGGCAATCTCTACATCAACCGCTCCATCACCGGCGCTATTGTGCAGAGACAGCCCTTTGGCGGCTGTAAGCGCAGCAGCTTTGGACCAGGTTTGAAGGTCGGCGGCCCCAACTACCTCACGCAGCTAATGAGAGCTAAGCAGGTGGGGATGCCGCAGGAGCGTGCTGATCTTAGCAGCAATCTCAAAGAGCTTTTGAAGCTGCCAAAACTCTCATCTGCTGACCAACAGCTTCTTCAAGTTAGCGTTGAAAACTATCAACATTACTATCAGAGCTACTTCTCGAAACGACACGACCCTTCAAAGCTGCTCGGCCAGGAGAACGACCTTCTCTACACACCACACGGTCTGATGGTCATCCGTTTTGAGGAGAGTGACTCTGTTGTCGATTTCCTTCGCGTTATCTCTGCTTGCCTCTTGACAAATGCTCCCTTCGAGGTGACAATCGCCCCTGCTCATAGCTCCCTCGTTCCCGATAATGGGTCCATAGGAGCTAAAGAGCTTATTGTTGAAGATCGCGAAGCTTTTGCCACACGCCTTGGCAAGGGCTCTTTCCAGCGGGTGAGGCTTTTAAGCCGCGCTGATCGTGAACTTAAAGAGGTGAGCGCCACAAACTGCATGTTGCTCATCGATAGTCCCGTTTTAGCCAATGGGCGTGTTGAGCTGCTTCACTA
>JAJFMK010000093.1 GCA_021772215.1 Chlamydiota bacterium
TAACGAGCAAATGACTTTTGCAAGTTCCTATTCAATATAATATTTAGGAGTTAATAAAAATGGTTAGAGCAACAAGTGCTGTAGCCTCTCGTCGCAGCAGAAAACGTATGCTGCGCTTAGCGAAAGGTTACTGGGGTGATAGAAAAAATCATTTAAGACTTTCAGGCGACGCCGTGATGCAAGCCATGGCGAACAGCTACCGCCACCGTAAGATGAAAAAGCGTGAATTTAGAGCGCTCTGGATCACCAGGCTCTCCGCTGCTGCGAAGATGCATGGCATCTCTTACAGCAAGTTCATCAACGGCTTAAAGAGGGCTCAATGCCTTCTTAATAGAAAGGTGCTCGCTGACATGGCGCTGCGCGATCCGAAAGGGTTCGCCACGGTTGTTGACGAAGCAAAGCGCGCCCTCGCCAGCTAGGAGGGCAGCTTGCATCCTGAGATAGAGCGCATCCAAGCGACGTTTGAAGAGGAGATTGCTTCAGTCAAGAACTCTTCAGACGCCCAGACGATCCAGGTTAAATACTTAGGTCGTAAAGGCCCCGTTCAGGGGCTGATGCGCCTTCTCAAAGATGCTACAACTGAAGAGCGACCTGCCGTTGGAAAGGCGATCAATGATCTCAAAGAGCTAGTTACTGCGAAGATAGAGGCTTGCCTCGCAACTCTCGTCAGTGAAGAACAAAAAGAGCAGCTCGAGCGTGAAAAAATTGATATCACCCTTCCTGGAAGAAAGCGTCGTCTTGGTCGTAAGCATCCCATTACCAAAGCGCTCGATCGCGTGATCGACATCCTCGTTGGGATGGGCTTCTCTGTGCAGTATGGTCCCGATATCGAGACTGACTACTACAACTTTGAAGTCCTAAATTTCCCCAAAGATCATCCCGCCAGAGATATGCATGACACCTTCTATATCAGTGGTGATATGCTGCTGCGGACACACACCTCGAATGTGCAGGCGCGTGTGATGGAAAGAGAGAGTCTGCCGATCCGTGTTATCGCTCCGGGGAAGGCGTACCGCAACGAGACTATCAGTGCTAGATCGCACCTCTTCTTTCACCAAGTTGAGGGCTTCTATGTCGACAAGAAGGTCACCTTTGCTGATCTCTTAGCCACACTCGATGAGTTTTTGAACAAATTATTTGGTGGCGAGATTAAAACCCGCTACCGTCCCAGCTATTTCCCCTTCGTGGAGCCTGGCCTCGAGGTCGACGTCAGCTGCCTCCTCTGCTCAGGCAAGGGCTGTCCTCTCTGCAAGCATACAGGCTGGCTTGAGATTGCCGGCGCAGGTATGATCCACCCTGAAGTTTTAAAAAATGTCGGCATCGACCCTGAAGAGTACTCTGGCTACGCCTGGGGTATGGGCCTCGACCGTCTTGTCCTAATCGAAAAGGGCATTCCCGATATCCGCCTCTTTATGGAAAATGATTTGCGGTTTCTTAAACAGTTCTCGGGGGTTTAGGGGTATGACTGTGGTGGTTAAAGTATGAAGTGGGTGGTGAAAGTATGAAGTGGGTGGTGAAAGTATGAAATGGGTGGTGAAAGAGCCGAAGCGCTCCCTCAAACATGACATTTATGAAAAATTAAGCGGAAGACTCTCCCTTAACGCTGTCCGTAAAGCTTTAGATAGCGGCCTCTGTAGTGTTAACGGTAAGCAGGAACGCTACGGCTCCCGCCGCCTGCATCCCGGTGATGAGATTAAATTCGTTCAAAAAGAGGAGACAAAACCGACTCTCTTCGATCCCAAGCGTACTCTCTTTGAAGATGATTACTTGCTTATCTGGAATAAGCCAAGAGGCGTGATCTGTAATGATCCCGCCTTCTTAGAGAGCACCCCCTCACTCCTCCTTGTTCACCGCCTAGATCGTGACACCTCAGGCTGCCTCATCTTCGCCAAATCGGAAGATGTGCGGGTTAAGATGGTCGATCTCTTTGCCAAATTCGAAGTTAAAAAGCGCTACCTCGCTGAAGTTTGGGGCCGCGTCAAAAAGGATGAGGGGACGATCCAGACCCGCTATGGCATCTCTCACAAAGAGGGGACGGCTAAGCGTTACTGCACGCGTGGCAAGCAGATGGCAAAGACCCAATATGAGGTTGTTGAGAGGAAGAAAGAGTCGACTGTTGTCCATCTCTATCCCATCACGGGCCGCACGCATCAGCTCCGCGTCCATATGGAGTCGATCGGCCACCCAATACTCGGCGACATTCTCTACGGCCGCCGCGAAAAAGATAGTCAGATCCCTTTAAGGCTCAAGGCTGAGCAGATCTCCTTTTCACATCCTATTACTGGTGAGTCAATCTTAACCTCTGTAACGCCCTGGTAGAGATGGCCCTGGTGCCAGGCGTTGCAGAAGGCTTCTATGGCACTGCTAAAGCTGACCAAAATCACGTAATGAGAGATATAGCTCGCCGATTCATCAAAAGCCGAAATATGCTCTATGCGGGTGCCCTATTAACGCCTATTTTAAGGATTAGCGCCCGTAGATCTTCTTCAAAGGAAAATGCATTCTTTCTAACCTCAGCAGCTTATCTTGCTTCAGTTACAGCAGTTTTAGGAGGAATGACTATGGCCAGAAATATCAAAAACCTTTTAGAAGCAACCTTCAATCCAGGTTTGGGTAGCTAACAAAAATGATAAAGAGGATAACCTCGTCCCCTCGCCGACAAACTAGTCTGGGTATTGATAAGTCCATAACCAGTTAACCCTCAACTTACTGTTATCTACACTTGATTGTAAAATGTAACTGAGTTACAATTTGGATTGGAGGTTAGGTATTGGGAAAGCAAAAACCAGAAAAGATAGCTAACCTTTTAGAGGTGATAGAGCAGTGTATTGAGGAGGGCTGGTATCGAGTCACTCAGCATGCCTTACAAAGAAAGCAGGAGAGAGGGATTCTCCTACCTGAATTAACGTATGTGTTAACCAGTGGGCGGCATGAAAAGAGACAAGGATCATTTTGATGAGCTATATTGGTCGTGGAATTATGCCATTAGAGATCGAACTCTTGATGGAAAAGAGATGAGGGTTATTGTTTCTTTTGATGAGGAGGAATGGCTGTTGGTGGTTACAGCTTTTTTTATAGAAAAGGGGAGGTAAAAATTATGACAAAACGAAAAATCGAAGAAGAATTTATTTATGAGGAGTTGGGATTTCCTCTAGTGTTGCGCAATGTTCCGATGATCGAACTGCGTGGTCAGGTGGCGCTGGATGTCGATCTCAATTTGCTGCAAAGAGTTGTTCTTTTAACCCTGGCGCACTACTCTGCGGCTTTAACAGGGAACCATATTCGTTTTATCCGATTATGGCTTCAGCTAACTCTGGAAGAGTTTGGAGAGTTATTTGGTGTGACCCATGCGGCGGTTCTGAAATGGGAAAAGAGCAAAAATAGATCATCTAAGATGTCTCTGACAACAGAGCGTGATCTGCGCCTTCTCCTATTGGATCGGCTTCTAACGCGTGATGATGATTTTAGAAAGGCCTTTAAGACCGTCCATCAGTCAAAGATTAGCGGTAAAGTCACGCCCATTGTCATAGATGTTCCGGTCGATTTAGTCGCTGTTTAGGCGAAAGTCAAAGTTAAGTATATACAGTAGAAGAAGAGAAGCAGGGCCCCTTCTGTGCGGTCGATATAGTGGCCTGTGATGAAGATCGGAACGAGTAGGAGGGCAGAGAAGATCATGGCCGGGAAGTCTAAGGATAGCGCTTCTGGAGTGACGTTGAGAGAATCTTGGCTGGCAATGGCGCCGATGCCGAGGACGATCAGGAGGTTGAAGATGTTGCTACCGATAATGTTGGCAACATCGATGTCGCCCTCCTCTTTATAGGCGGCGGTGACGCTTGTGGCGAGCTCGGGAAGGGAGGTTCCAATCGCAACGACGGTTAGGCCGATGATAAAGGGGCTGACGCCGAATTGGTCTCTGTAAAGAACTAATATTTAAATAGATGTGAAATATCAATTGATTAATAAAATTGATATCAACTCTTTATAAGTACTTAACACTTGTTGTGTATAATATAACTTAGTTATTAGTTTTTTTTTGATAAAAAAAGGGGAATAAAAATGAATTCTATAGTCAGTTTTGCTGGTGATTTTGTGAAAGGAAGGGCCTTAATTGGAGAACACGATGATAAATTTGGTATTTCTAGGTTTGTTAACGGTTGCTTTTACATTGGCTTAGGTTCTACTGCGGTGGCTGTGATATTAGCAAACCAGGCTAGAAAAGAGGATAGCAACAAAGAAGGCAATCAATTAAATTTCAAAAAAATTTCTTATGGAACAGGTGCTGTTGTAGCGGGTGCAGCTGGTGCAGTTGCATTCGGGACAATAATGTACATGGCGACGTTAGTGACGACGGCACTTATGAAGCGTTAATCATTTTCTGAAAATTTTATCACCGACGCCGTAAAACCCTTCCGTACAGGGGAGGGATATAAGGCGCCTCTTGTTGTAAACTTTCCTAACATATATACTAACCTTACTGTTGATGGAGCAGGCTGAGACAAGTTCCTCTAAACAAACCATCATTAAAAATTAGCTCTCTGAATAGATAGCTTGGGTATCCAAATCCCTAGAAGCCCTCTCCACACCTTAATTGTGGTACGAGCAGAGGAACCCTTAATCGGGAGAAGCCTTCTGCTTTAGCTGAGGGAGTATTCACGTAGCTCATTAAAGATAGTATTTTTTTTGAGCGATCCCAGCTCTCTTGATGTATGGCTAATCTGTTTTCGGTTGAGTCGTAATTTAGATAATCATAGTTGGGATAGAGCTGTTTTGAGATCGTTGTTTTACCAGTCTGCCTTGGGCCGCTGATGAGCACAATTTTTTGAGGTAGATCTTCAAGAATGTAGGGTTGTAGCTTCCTTCTCATATACGGCAATTATGACACCAATTCCGGAATTGTCATGGCAGAAACGGAATTAACGCCGGAATTGTCGTAACTATTTCTTAGGAAAATCTAATGATAAGTCTTGATGATCAGTATGTTATATGAATTTTTCTGATTTTTCTTTCGTCCCTGGCTCTCTGCGGTAGTTCTTTCGAGAAAGTAGCAGGGGAGTACCTCTAGAAAAGGGATAAAGGCTTACAGGACACTGTCGCTAACAGCGGTAATGAAGTCGGCAACCTGATCCGTCTTTTTAGTCGATAGCTACAACGCACTCACTTGACTTTTGCAAAAGCTCGAGGTGGGTCTTTGATGAAGGTGGGTTTGATCAATCGACGAAAAAGTTTTTTAGCTGTTTTCCCCCCTAGTTTTTCTTCATTGCAAGTATATTGAATTTTCATATCCTAATAATCTCTTGAATTTCTGGGAACATATACTCCGAGCTTCCAGCTTTGACTGTAAGATTAGGAAGAGGTTGGTGGTACGATTCGCTGTGAGTATGACCGCACAATACCAAAAATTCTATTTCTGGGTTCTGTCTTGCACTATTAAGAAGAACATCACCGGTAACTTTGGAAGAGAAAAATGGCAGATAATTGTCATCGCTAATTTGTCCTTCATGCATGCAGCTCTCTACAAAAGGTGGGATGTGAATTAGAATAATTAATTTTTTCGGATGGTATCTGCAGATGGCTGATTCCAAGTTAACTTTCAAATGGTCAGCATCTGAATCGGCTAGTTTTTGCATTGCCTTTAAAAGTTGATATTTTCCAAGTATGCTGCCTTCGTGTAACTCTTTAATCATACGGCTGTCGTTAAGCGTAACGCTGCTATTACTGTAGTTACCATAACGACCGTCTGCCCAGCAATCCTCACCGAGAAGTAGGACATCTTGGGTTAATGCTACGCCTTTAGACTGAGGTAACCAATGTAGTTGATCATATTGTTGGCATAAATTTGAAATACTTTTACGCAATTTAGCCACAGAACCATGGTAGTAGTCGTGATTTCCTAGGATAAAGTAGATCGGCTTATCGACGTACTGTGTGATTTCAATAAGAATATCAGACACTGTAAGTGCGTCGGCAATATCGCCACTAATAAGAACAGCGTCAGTGTTGTTATTGGCGAGCTTTTGATAGAAGTTTTGTCTGTCAAAGGAATTAAGAAAATTAAGATGAATATCGGTTATCCAGGATAATTTCATTGATCTTGTAACTCACTAGATATGAGTTTGATAAGGTTGTGGATCTCCTCTTTTGATCTGGGATCATTTTCATTTGAGCGGCGGGTGAGGCAGTCTAGGAGTGAGATAAGGTTGAGGAGACGGATGGTGGTTGGGTAGTTTTTGGGAAGCTCACCTGCATGGTGTTGGTAGCTTTTGAGGAAGTCTGTTTCGTACGTGCTTGGCATCTGGTCCGCGTAGCGTAGCCAGTTGGCGACGTCCCAAAGGGGTGAGCCTGAGAAGGCAAACTCCCAATCTAAAATCGCGCTGATCTCTCCCTTTTTATTGACGAGAAGGTTGCTGGGGTCAAAGTCACCATGGACGAGGTGAGCAGAAGCTTCGCTTGGGAGGTGGTCGGCTAACCTTTGGAAAAGAGGGGTGAGATCGGGAAGTTCTTTGGGGATGATATCGAGGGCAAACAGGAGGAGGCTGCCTTGGGAATGGGGTTTTAGATCTTTGTTAAAGAAGCCGGGAGAGGAGAATCTGAAACTGTGAATTTTGGCGAGTAGTTCGCCTGTTTTAGAAGAGAGGCTACTGAAATCTTTTAGCTCTCGCATGGGAACACCTGGCATCAAAGATGTAAGAGCATATGTTAGGCCATCAATTGAGCCGATCGACTCGACAGTTGGGAGAGGCAAATCTGTCAAAAGCTCTGCTATTTTATTCTCTTTGAAGGGCGCCTCTTGGTCCCGCAGGTAGATGCGAAGCAGTTGATTTTTGGTGGGAAGCCGGACATTAACATTAACGCAGCCACCCAAAACTTGCTCATAAGGGGGAATGGAATCAAAAAGAGTAGAGAGAATCTTTTCGATCCTCTCCTTTGGTATGGTCGCTCTTTCCCAGCTCTCCTTGAAAGGCATCAGTTCAGGCGCAAGATAAAGAGAGAGACGGGGTTGGTGTCAACCATTGAGTCGCCATCTTGACGTGTAGCTATGTTGCCATTGTTTCTGGTGCTTCTGAGATAGATGACGTCCCCGGCGGATAAGCTGCGGATTGCGCGGCCAACAAGGGGTCTATTGTCAGCGGCACCTGAACTGACAGACTCAGGGATGACAGTGGTGCCGACGAATAGGCCAGCAGCAGCTTGATCACCGGGGTTATTTCCAGAGATGTTGATGACATAGTTTAAAAAATAGTCGCCATCAACCGGGATACGTGCGCCATACGGTTCGGGATTTTCGCTGTTATTGAACCCAGCGGAGTTTGCGTTGGCTGATACGTTTAGGTCTATAATCTCCTCAAATCCGATCCCCCCTTGCGTATCTACATTGTAAAAATGAGCGTATTCTGTGACGACATTCCCTTGGGGCCCTTGGGCCCCTTGAGGCCCCTGTTCTCCTATTTCCCCTTGAGGGCCTTGGCAGCCTTCGGGGCCCATTCCTCCTTCAGGGCCTGGAGGGCCCTGCTCTCCTTGAGGCGGCCTAGCACAGCGCGCCTCGGTGGCAAAAGGTGATAGTAGGAAGAGAAGAGATAGAAGGTATTTCATAGATTTGTACTCAGAAAACATTTTTAGTAATTCCACTCCCAACAGCACTCTTTTTCGATTGGGATAATCTCCTGACTTCGAATTGGTCTATAAGCTGGAGCGCAAGGATCAAAGTTAGAGCTCACACACCATCCACACCATGTGAGGGGAAAGCGAAGTTCTAAACCAAAGGAAAAGCGGCCACGAAAATGGGAGTCATAAGAGGCGCGGACAAATCCTTTTAGCTGAGAGAGGAGAGTTACCTCAAGAGTGCCTCTTCCACCACCAACTCTGCTCCAAGGATCACTGTCTATGTAGTAGCCTCCCACACTAAAGTAGGTTTCCAAGCATCTGTTGAAGTGGAATGTCTTTCCTACATCAAAGAATAACTGCCTAAATGTATAGGCAATCTCATCAGAGATCGCAAAAAAGTCCCCGACATATTCGTCATAAAGGGTGCTCTCTAAAAGGCGTTCGTTTCTGAAGGGCCAGTAGCCATGAAGGCGAAGCTCAACATAGGGGCCGATATATTCGATTTGTCCACCTACTTGATCAAAAAACTGATTGTTAACACGGCGGTAGTCATAAAAAGCGAAGAGTCCTCCTTGATGGCAACTATCAGGAGGAGTAAAACGAAACCCAACAGCGCTATTGAGCGCATCATCTCCGCAATGGAGGTAGTGCCAGCGCACATCAGCGATTGGAATGTAACTACTCCACTCATTTGAAGCTAAGTTTAAGCCAATCGTTGTGTAGGAATCGTCAACACCGATCTCCTCGCCAAAGGTCTCTTTAAGGGAGATTACAGATTGAAAGGGGAAACCAGTAGTATCGTCTGCATGTGAGATTGCAAAGATGGTTAGAAAAATTAAGGTTCTCTTTTTAAACACATGACCTCAGTTAGATACTTTGTAGATTAACAGCGATGCCGTGCTCGGTAATGGGGATGAATCTCTTGTCAATTGAGTAAAGGAATTAGAGCCGTCGACGTTGATTAGCTCTATCACATCACCAGCTGACAAAGATAGAAGCGCATTCATCACATAAGGGGCGTTCTGTTGAACTGCTGAAGAGCCGCTTCCGACTTGAGCGACACTATTAATAGATAGAGCAACATTTCGGTCTTGCTGGGTTGTCGATGTGTAGAAGAAGGCGTAGTCTCCATCGATTGGTACTGTAATTGTTCCTAAAGCCCACCCACCCATCTGCTGCGCAATTTGATCAAAGACAATGGGATCGCCGACGGGTATTGTCGATGTAATATTTGTGTAGTAGAGGACATATGATGGGATAAGCTCACCGAGCTCGCCCTGCTCACCTGTTTCGCCCTGTGGTCCCGTCTGACCTTGGGGGCCTTGAGGGCCGATCACGCCAGGAGGTCCCTGTTCACCGCAGGGACCAGCAGGCCCAGGAGGGCCAGAGGGGGGTGTTTCACAAACTGAGGCGAAAAGAGAGCCGTGCCAGGAGAGCGCGATAAGAGATAAAGTTATGATCTTTTTCATGGCTAATTTGATATCCTAAATAGCGCTAAGCTTACTGGAACGGGCTCTGGTGTAGAGTTGATTCCTGACGAGACGGTGCTAAAATCGTCTGCCCCGACATTACTCACATTCAAAATAGCCAACTGTTCTCCAGCTGTTAATGAAAGGATTGCGGGTCCCACCATAGGGAGGTTGTCATTTGTCGTTCTTCCTAAGTATGCCGTTCCTGCTTGACGCACATAATCACTGGGGTCGGTACAGGGCCCAGGGCAGATGCCGAGTCCCACAACAGCATTTATGTTGGATGTTACTGAATAGTAGATGATGTAGATGCCGCTTTGGGCGATCGTGATGGAGCCATCTGCATTTGGCGAAGCCCATCCTCCCGCCTCATCTGGGCCGATAGCGGAGAATTCGACAATTTCACCATTTTGAATATTCGTTTGGGTGTTGGGATTATAGTAGTGTGCATAGGAGGTGACAAAGGTTCCAGGGTCGCCTTGAGCTCCTTCGTCTCCAATAGCTCCTTGATTGCCTTGTGCCCCTTGCTGACCGGTCGCACCAGATGGACCTTGGCAGCCTTGTGGGCCGGCGGGTCCTTCGGGGCCTCTTGAAGGCTGCTCACAGGTGGAAGCAGCAAGTGAGGTAAAGAGAAGTAGCGTACAAAAAATAATTTTCATGATGGCTCCATACTACAAAAAATTCTTCTTTCTTTGCCAACAACTTTTTAGCTGTTATAATGGAATGTTCGAATTTGGAGGAAATCGATGAAAAAATGGATTTTAGCAATTTCGGTACTCTGCATGAGTTTTTTGCAGGCCGAGGAAAAGGAGAATGATATGAAACAGACAGTGATTGTTTTAGAGACAAGTCAGGGGAACATTGAAATACAGCTAATGCCAGAAGTGGCGCCAAAGG
>JAJFMK010000094.1 GCA_021772215.1 Chlamydiota bacterium
TAATATCAAGGGGTTTCTTAACACCCTCCCTACTAGCCAAGACAACGGTCTTATTGTCCCTATCAGTAGATCCTCCCTCACCGACAGCGGCCGCAGCCCCTCCGATTATCATGATGAACGGTACCAGCCCTAAGCTAAGCCCTACAACGCCAAAGAGCGCCACGCATAAGGCCCTAAGACTTAATGAAAAGATTGATGTTCCACTCTTTTTTGGCTGCTCGCTCATCAGATACTCCCTTAATGGTTTGTCACTTATGATAACCCCCTCACTCTTTTTTGTTAAGGTTCGTCTCTTACTAGAAAATTAACTCTAAATTAACACGTTCAAAACAAAGAAAATTCTATAATTAAGGGTGTAAACAGAGGGTAAACAGTGAGGTGGTGTTATGGCAGAAACTGATCCAACAGGGGGAGGCGCTGGAGGCGTAAACTGGTCTTTGGCAGTTAATCTCCCAACAACAGAAGGAAAAGAGCGGGCAGTCGAAGGTGGTGCAGCTCTTGCGGATCTCGGTCCAGATCACACATTGGTTGCCGCTGACCATGATGTACAGGATCAAACACAGGTTCCCAATCTGCAGAACGAGCGGCAGTTTGATATCTACAAGGGTTGCATGGAGCAGTTTTCGGGTCATAGCTATCAAACGCAAGAAACAGCAGCTCGCAAAGAGATTGCAGAGGGTAAAGAGACACCCAACGAGATGTTTCAGGATGCCACAAGTGCCTTGGTTAAGAGAAATATTTCAGAGAGAACAGAGGCCAAAGGGTTTGGGGTTAAAGGTTATGGGGCCAGTCTAATCAACTGCTTAAAAACAGCCGGTTATAACATTTCAAAGGGATTTGTCAGTTTAGGATTTAAGAGACCCTTTGCTAGCGAGGCTGTAAACTATGTCGCAGCAAAACGTAAGGAAATTGACAGCATAAAAACAAATCTCACCAATTTACAAAAGAATGTCATGGACCCAAACGTCACTAAGCTCAGCGTCAACATGATTGATCGCAATGGTGAAGCGATGATGAAGTTGGTTGATCTTGAGGGTGAACTTGAAGAAAAGATTAACGATCTTCAGGAGGGATCGGGAGATCGTCGCATCTGTGAGAAGGCCCTACATGAGGTTAGAGAAGCGCGTGTGGCTTGCCAGTTGGCCATAGATCTCGCTTGTGAGCTTGATAAAGTTCCAAAGGAAATGGGAGAACTTGAACAGGGTGTTCTGAAGGGAAAGGATGAAGTTAAAGATAATTTGAATCTTGGTCATGCAAAACGGGCAGCGTTTGAAGCTACGGGATATAAGGCCAAAACGGACAATGAATATGAATATCAAAAGGAAAAACTTGTTCAGGCTTATGGTCTCAGAGCAACGAATCGAATCAATAAAGTAGCAAAAAAAAACGTCAGATTAAAGAAACAAGAGAAAAAAGACCTAGATAATATGGCTAACCGTTTGACAAACCCTGCCGAAGCAAAAAGCAGACCCTATCAAAAGGATGGGCTTAGAAAAGATATAGGTCTAAATTCTTTGGCTAAGAAATTGCTTGCCGATACTAAATTTTCAAAAAGCGGTGTACGAGCTCTACCGGGTGAATTTGCGAGTGAAGAGCTTAATGCGGGTGCAGAAAAAGGCGGAGCTGGCTGCGCAGCCCGTATTTACCAAGGAATCATGGCCAACCCTCTGGCTAGAGCTGATTTAGCTGATATTTGCAAATATAAAGGTAAACAAAATTCCACGGAGGAAACTCGCAAACTTAATACCTTGGGGGAAATTCTCAGACACTATGAAGAGGTTACAAGAGAAAATCCGGGGGTAGCTATAGCGGATCTCGATCTTGTTCACGAGATGTTAGCAGGTCAGATTGAATCTCCTGATTGTGATCTTAAGCAGGCCTGTTACTTTGCAGATCGGATGCTTGAAATTGGAGGGTCTATCTCTGAACTCCATGGAACAGAAGAAACAGATAGGTATAAGAACCTTGAAGTTCCTGGTGTTGACACCTCAAAACTTACTTACACAGCAGCGGTTAATTTGCAGCTCACAGGAGCACTCAAAAAACTGAGGAAGCTGGATCTATCCCAAGCAGATGCCAAGACTAAGCTGATGGTTGCCGTCACAGCTCAGCGGATACGAGCTCAGCTTGGGGCTAATATCGATCAATCTTTGATCGAGGGTGGCCCTAATGTCGAAGATAGCGTCCTAGATTCTTTTGTAGAATATGCGAAAAAAAATGATATCGCCGAATTGGAGAAAGAACCGCTTCTTGAAAAAGGTTTGAAATCAGCCCTTGAAAGCGATGTTAGAGCCAAAGTCGATAACTTCTCTAAAAGCGTCGATGGAAATATCCAAGAGATTCACCAGAAGTGGTCAAATCTCAACCAAGATATTATTTTAGCTGCACATGCAAATCCGGCTGTTGCAGCGCAAAAAGAGCAGCTTAGAACAAAAAGAGACGCAGCCGTTGTTGCTGAGTTCGAGAGAATTGGTAGTGCTTCGGACAATAAAATAGAAGATGCCGACTCACTTCTATCCCATATACAAAGTGATGAGCACAAATCTCAATACGCATCGCTACAAAGTTCACCGGAGTACAGAGAAGCTGTTCGAAGTAGCTACAGCAACGTTATGCATGACGTAAATGATCTCGTCAATAATCTGGCGGGCGAACCTGCCAGCCAGGTCCAGCAGCTGCAGAGGGCTATCGATCTCGTCGGCAAATTTGAGAACACAGATGCATTAGGCAATCTAGCAGAAAATGCAACTGAGTGGAAAGCTCAGTTGGAACAAAAGCAGATAGACATTATTGACACCGCATTGAGAGAAGATCCATCGAAATTGGGCGAGTTATTAGCAGTGCCAGGGGTGAATGGTCGAGTCAATGGATGCATTTCTTCTCACTTGGATAAACTGACGAACAGTCTGCCCAGTGCCTCCATCATGAGTTTGTCCAAAGCAGAGGGATTGTTGAGGGCTCTTGGGGAGCTTTCCTTGAGCCAGGGAAATAGAGGAAAGATAGCCGAGCTTTCGCAGAAAGTTCAAAATCACTTACAAGATCACCCTGAGTCCTATAATAAAAAGAGCTTTTGGAACAAACTTAGTGAGGTTTTTGGAAATGATAAGGGGGCCGAAAATGTATTAGGGATTGTTGTTAACGGGGAGGTTCCTGGTACTTCAGGATTGACTTCAGGCTTAGATCGGGTGAATAAACGATTTGCCACAATGGCCCAATTTCTTCAAACGGCAGATTATTCAAAACAGGCGGATCTTAACAAGGCGAGAGAAATCATACGCTTTCTCAATGCTGCTTTTGATGCGAACCCAGAACTAGCAGAAAAGATCCTGGGCACGAAAGCTGGGAATGATCTAATGAATAGTCTTAATGAGGGGGTTAAAAAATATGCAAAGGAGGCGAAACTTCCTGAAGATCAAATGAAAGCCGAAATTTATAAGGATAAGACTCTTTCCAAAACAGAGAAAAAAGCACGAATGTCTGCATTTGTAAACGGAAGTGTCGCTAAAAAGGTTTTTTCTCAGGGTAAAGACATAAAGGTTTTAAAAGAGCTCTCTGAAGGAACATTGACCAACAGTGGTAAAAAAACTAAAGAGCAAAGAGCGTCTCAGCGATTGGTGCAACTTGCAGAATACATTATCGACCATAAAGAGGACATCTCTGTTGAAGATGCAAGGGAAATTGCAAGGTTTTTAATTGAGATGTTAGATCTTAATCCGGATTTGACGAATTATAGTTTTGAAAACAGCGAGAAGAAAAGTTATCTCGTTGGAGATAGAATTTATTTAGCAAATGAGGTGTTTGCAGAAACTAACATTCATAGTTCGGTTCAAAAGGAAATTGATGCTATCACTGGAACAGTTGAAGAGCAGCTTGAGAAGTTAGATGCGATGGAAAGAGGTCCTTCTTCGGGGCGCAGGGAGATTCTTGAAAGGAAAGTTGAGCTTCGATTAGGTGGTTCTGATGCTAGTTTACAAGACCGCGTTGAGAAAGGGAATAGTCGAGCTGCGGATATAGCTGGTGAGAACCCCATCATTCGTCCAGGAGGTATGGGCTTGGAGCTTCGTGGAGAATTTAATGAAAAGATTGATGGGCTCTTTCCTCCGGAAGTAGGTCAGTCACAACATCCAAAAACACAGTTGAATAAAGTTATTAAGGAGACGTTGGAAACAGAAGTGGCATATATTATCGATCTAGGTAAAGTAATAAATAATTTGAAGGGTCTGTCTGTCAAAACAGTAGATTCCAAAGAAAAAGAGCAACTCGAAAAAATGGTGGATGATTTGAACGCTGAAAGAGAACTGCACATCATGTTTTTTGAGGAAATTCGACCAGATAGAGAGGGGGTTGATAGCCAGGAACAGTTTTATTCAAATCTCGAAGCCGGTGTTCAACTGATGGGAAGGGGCTCACGCATCTCATTGCAGTGTGTAAAGCAACAAAAACTATTTCCTACTACAAGTGTGGGTGGGAAGGTTGAATCGATGTGGAAAAAGAGCTTTCCTGAGGAGGCTATAACTTTTCAAAGTTACCTCATTAAGCCTGTTCAGCGGGCGGGTAAATATCCTCTTCTGTTTAGAGAGCTTTCAAAAAATATACCCGAAGATCAACCCGGACGAGATGGTGTAATTAGATCATTTGAGAAGAGTACGGATACAGTAATAAACATCAATGAGGCTGTTAGAGAGATGGAAAAGAAGATGGCTAAATGATAGCTATCCAAACAAAATATCCCCATCCTGTATAATCCCTTTCCATGTACAGTAAAGAAAATCCTTTTATCTCTCAGGTTCTTGAGAGAGTCTCCCTATCTTCTGAGGGGGCGGACAAGAAGACGTACCATGTTGTTTGTGACCTAGAGGGGTCGATGATTGACTATGAGGTGGGCGATAGCTTTGGCTTCTTTCCGGAGAATGCGGAGGAGGAGGTGGAGAAGATCCTGGAGTCGGTCGGGGCTAGGGGCTTAGAAGAGGTGGAGGATCGAAGGGGAAACAGGTGGCAGTTTGGTGAGTTTTTGTTGAAGGGAGCCAATTTGGCTGAGGTGAGTAAGAGGCTCTACCTGGCTGTTGTTGGGGAGGAGGCTCCAGAGGGGTATCTTAAGAGTCGTCATCTTTGGGACTTTTTGGAGGAGAGGGGGCCTGGCTCTTTGAAGGCAGGCGATCTGTCGAAGTTTCTTTTGCCGCTTCTGCCGAGGTTCTACTCGGTGGCGTCGTCGCGGGCTTTTGTGGGAGAGCGGGTTCATTTTACGGTGGCAGATGTGGAGTATGAGAGTAATGAGAAAAGGCGCCATGGGGTAGGCTCTTTGCAACTCTGCCATCGGCTGGGGATTGGGGAGAAGCGCTTGCCGCTCTTTTTACAGTCGTCGCACGGCTTTAAGTTAACAGAGGATGATAACGCGCCGATCATTATGGTGGGCCCCGGGACCGGGGTGGCTCCGTTTCGGGCCTTTATGCAGGAGAGGATTGTGCGGGGAGCTAAAGGGAAAAGTTGGCTCTTTTTTGGGGAGCGGTACCGGGAGCAGAACT
>JAJFMK010000095.1 GCA_021772215.1 Chlamydiota bacterium
CTTTTGGCCTATAAAAAGGGCAAAGATCCCCTGTTTTGGTTTATCGCCGGTGCTTTCTTGACGGTTTTTTCTCTTCTTTTTCTCTATTTTCTACCGCCCACGCGAAAGAAGCGAGAAGAGCCTAAATATGATGAGAGGGAATTTAGTGGCACAACGATTGAAGTTGAGCCTGTCGTTGAGAAAAATGGAGAATAGATCTTCTCGCAGTCATTTCGGACTGCGAGAGTTAGTCTTACCAGCTAGATTTAGTAACGCCGGGAACGAGGCCGTTTGAGGACATCTCTCTGAAGCAGAGACGTGACATTCCAAACTTGCGCAAGAAACCTCTGCATCTACCTGTGAATGCACAACGGTTGCGCAAGCGTACAGGGGAGGAGTCTTTAGGCATTTTGTTGAGCGCTACGCGCGCCTCTTCTCTCTCCTCTTCGGTTATAGAGAGATCTGCAGCCTGCTTCTTAAGAGCTTGTCTTTTTTCCCATTTGAGATTGACGAGTCTTTGACGACGCTTCTGCTTTTCTATGGATGATTTTTTTGCCATCTTTTAAACTTTACCTTGATTATTTCTTTTTTGCAGGTCCCTTCTGACGCATTTTACGGTTGGGATCTTTCTTGTTGATTATATACCTTCTTCCGCGCCTGGTCACTAGGATATCCCCTTTGGAGGGGTCTGCTTTAACTGAAGCTTTGACTTTCATTTTGCCCTATCAATTTTCTTTAAGTGTCTTAACTTATACCTCACTTAGGGTAAACAATTCAACCCTAAAAATTCGCTTTCGTTTATTGCAAGAAACTCTTTGGCAAAGTGGTAGTGGTCTAGCAGCCCCTCAACCGGCCAGTCTAGGATTCGATAGGCAATGTAGAGCGCTTCAAGCGTGGCTAAGCCGCGTTCAGGGTCTATACAGGCTGTCTGTTTGCGCGGGTAGGCAGTACGAAAAGTGGCGGGGATTGATCGCGGTTTAAGCGTCTGAAGGAGAGGGGTTAACTGCTTTGTCATCTTTTCGGCGCGCAGCCAGGTTCCATCAATGGCTAGGAGCCCCAAATGGGCCTCCTCTTGGCTTAGAGGGGGTCCCTCCATATCCAAGTAAAAATAATCTTTTAATTGAGGGATTTCGGGGGCTGGCCAGTGATAGAATATAAAGTCTTGACGCTCATCGAGTCCCCTTAAAGAACATTTTTTTCGGTTCTCCTTACGATGTCTGATGATCACTGTGGGGGGATGAATCATAAATTTTGGAATCTTTAACAGATATTTACACCGATAGTATATGATATTGCCTACATTAAGTAAAAACATGACCTAAAATATGGAGGTTATAATGAAGAAAATATTTACCATCCTCGCCTCGGCAATCCTGGCAGGGGGTGCATTTACAGGAAGTCTAGTTCCGCAAATTGCAGCTCAACAGACACAGTCTCAGATAAAGTGGGAGACTAACTACGCCAAAGCATTAGAGGAGGCAAATGCGCGCTCTTTACCTCTTGTTCTTTTCTTTACCGGATCAGACTGGTGTGGTTGGTGCCACAAGCTAGAGGATGAGGTGCTAAATCAGGCCCAATTCTCTCAAATGGCTCAAGAGAAATACATCTTTGTTCTTCTCGATTTCCCGAAACGTTCAGCTCAAGCGCCAGAGCTCAAGAGCCAAAATGAGGCACTACGCAATAAGTTTTCGGTTCGCGGCTACCCTAGTCTTGTCATCATTGACGGTAAGGAGAATGTGATCGCGCAGACTGGTTATCAGCAGGGCGGCGCGGCAAGCTATGCAAGCCATCTAGCCCAGCTTACTCAGGGGAAGAAGATGGAGTTTGAGGCTGTTCAGTTAGCTGATGATATTGCTACTGATGAGCCGCAAAATCTCGATCAGCTTCGCGATGAGTATCGTAAACTTGTGGGCAAAGGAGAGATTAACTCTTCAGGGGCTCAAGTGGTGCGTGCCGCTCTTCTAGCAGGTGACCATGGTCGCCAGATGCACTACAGTGTCGCGTTAATCGACTTTGAGGTTCTCTCCATTGAGATGGAGAGGGGGCAAAGAGAGCCGGACCAAGCCGTTCTTCCTCTTGTTGAGTATCTTGAGAGGTTTGGAGAGATTGATAGCGATAGCTGGAGAGTGGAGCTGACGATTGCTCAGGTCTACTTTGAAGAGAATTACTATAATGAGGCTCTTGAGTATGCCAACCGTGCCCATGCTCACGCTCCTGAGAAGGTCAAAGCGGAGATTGAAGAGGTGATCTCCTCGATCCAGACGTCACTTAACGATCATGGAGAGGTTGCTGCAGCAGGTAACTAGCTCTTTTTCAATACTACGAAGGGTTGCTTGGCAGCCCTTCGTATTTTTCTCCTTAGAAGAGGGGCGCACTACAAGATCCAACCCTACAGGAAGCTTACTATAATTTAGCCGAAACGCTTCTCGGACGAGGCGCTTAAAACGGTTGCGATCATGAGATTTGCCAAATTTTTTTGTGACAGTGATACCCAGTCTGGTTTTGTCTATTTTATTTGGCTTGGAAGTTAAGGAAATAGTTGAGCCGAAGCGGCGCTGCCCCTGTCCGTTGACGCTTCTAAACTCTTTGAGCTTTAAAAGTCTCTTAGTCTTAACGAATGTTAGACGCGTGTTAATTGCTTTCTTCCCTGCTTACGGCGACGATTAATAATCTTGCGCCCCTCAGGTGTGCTCATTCTCTTGCGGAAACCATGGGTACGCTTTCTCTTAAGTTTACTTGGCTGGTAGGTGCGCTTCACGTCTAAACCTCTTCATTATATGATTTGAACGATAGGATACCCCATTTTTCAAATTCATTGCAAGGGAGAAGTCGTTGACTTTCAAGAGAATTTTATTTAAAATGGATGTTATTATGAGTATTATTGCAGAAATATTTACATTGTTAGAGCAAGCGGATGATAACCTCTGGTCATACATTGGCTTTCCTCTCATTATTTTTATAGGACTTTGGTTCTCTTTTAAGTCGCGCTTTGTTCAGATTCGCCGCTTTCCTCATGTTGTTAAGTATTTCTTTAGTTTAATACGCGCGCCTATTGACAAAGATGGCGTACACCCCTTGAAGGTCTTTTTTGCCTGTGTGGGGGGCTGCGTTGGTATTGGCAATATTGTCGGAATCTGTACAGCAGTTCAATTTGGAGGCCCTGGCGCCCTCTTTTGGGTCTGGGTTACGGCTATTTTGGGCTCTATGCTCAAATATACCGAGGTCTTTGTCGGTGTGAAATATCGCGTCAGCGATGGTAAGGGAGGTTACCTCGGTGGCCCAATGTACTTTCTTCAGCAGGTGACTAAAAAAATGTGGCTACCCAACCTGGTCTGTATCCTTTTGGCAGTCTATGGCGTAGAGATCTTCCAGTTTAGCATCATCACGACCAGCGTCTCTCTCAACTTAGGTGTCGATAAGCTCTTGATTACTGTCGTGCTGCTTGCACTCGTTATCTGGGCCGGTCTTGGCGGCGTTCAGCGCGTTGGAAATATCAATTCAGCGGTGATTCCTCTCTTTGTTATGATCTTTTTGGGAATGGGTATTTGGATCTTAATTCAAAATATTGCAATGGTCCCTTCACTTATTCAGACAGTCTTCGCTCACGCCTTCACGCCTCATGCCGCTTTTGGAGGGTTTGTAGGGGCCACAATTATGACCACCATCTCTCAAGGGATTCGGCGCGGCTGCTATTCGGGAGATCTCGGTGTCGGATACGCTTCGGTGATCCACAGCGAAACTTCGCTCCACTCGCCGGCAAAGCAGGCCTCCTTAACGCTTTTTGACCTTTTCTTAGACACCTTCATCATCTGTACCACGAGTATTATGATCGTCTTGATGACCGGTGTTTGGGCGCAAGATGTCGACTCAGCTCTCCTAGTTCAAGTAGCGCTTGAGCAATATTTCCCCTACATGAATTTCTTTATGCCGCTTCTGCTCTTCATGCTGGGCTACTCAACGATAAACGCCTACTTCCTTGTTGGTCTCAAGAGCGCTCAGTTCTTAAGTCCTAAGTGGGGTAGAAAGCTCTACTTCGTCTATGCGGTTGTAGCGCTCTTTATCTTCTCTTTTGTTGAGTCCTACGAAGCGCAGATTGTGATGTCTTTTGTCAATGGCCTTCTTCTCATCATTAACGGCTGGGCTGTCTGGCGCCTTCGCCATGAGATTAGTTTCGACTTCGCCGAAGAGGAGACTGCGTCAGCTGTCGCTGCTTAGTTTTTGGTGGTGTCTAGAACAATCACAGGGCTGCATTTTTGACAGACGCCCTGAACGATTTGACGGTAGCGCTCTATAATCTCCGGTTGATCTGTGCTTCCAAACCAGGCTCTGTTTTGAGTCGTTTCTTGAGGATTGTTGGCTTGTGTCATTTCAAGAGAGAATAGATAGATACGACCGCTTTTGTCTTCAAAACGGTAGGTTGCTCCAGTGAGTGTTTCGTCAAAGCCCTCTGGTATTGGGTGGTTATGCAGGGCTGTTGGATGTTGAGTTAAGTTGCCTTGATAGATTCTTTGCTGTTCTTCATTTCTCTTCTCGCGCCCTCCTTCAGGATAGGCGGCATAGAGTTGCCCCCCTTTTTGGAGGTATTCCTGGATGATTAGAGCTCTCGCTTGAACTGTTAGAAGGCGGCTGGGATCATTTGCCACCGCTTGATCAACAAGCTCTGTTGATGCATCACCTTCTGTGCAAAGAGGGGTTGGAGGCATCGGGGTGTGGATGATGCCATGCACCTCTTTGATAGACGCCCCAAGCTCTGAAGTTAAAGCATATTCAATGATTCCCTGCAGGGCCACCAATACAGGTCTGGCAGTCTCATCGCCGCCATCGACAGTGATCACTCCTTGAGTCTTAAGGTTTTGAAAGGTCTGTTTCACCCTATCACTGAAATTGGCAAAGACCTGTGGGTTTAGGTCGGAAACTTCTGTGGGATTGTCGAGATACCTCTGGACAGTCTGATCAATTGGATTTTTTGGTTCTAGTGCAGTGTGAGGCGGAACCATCATTGTGGAAAGTGCAGCTAAAGAAGCCATATTTTACCTATTGTTCTAGTTTTTTCATTGTGAGAGCCGTGCGGATGTGGCTCCAGTTGGCAATGAAGTAGTCAAAGCCAGAAAAGAGTGTGTAGAGAGCGACGAAAGAGGTGATCCAAAAGGCCAAGTCTTGAAGCTCTTGAAGAGAGAGTTTTCCGCGGGAATAGGGGATAAGGAGAATGACAATCGCGATCGCAGCGACCCCTTGAAACACCGCCTTGATTTTGCCGGACATGCGGGCTGCCAGAGCGTGACCGCGGAAGGCGCAGAGGGTTCTAAGCGTGCTAATCACAGAGTCGCGGTAGATCATCACAAAGACTAAGAGGAGCGGCACCTCTATAGGAGGCAGGGTAAAGGTCAAAAAGACGGAGATGCGGAATAGGGAGTCAGCCATCGGGTCGAGGATCTTTCCAAAATCGGAGACCTGATTCCAGCGTCTCGCTAAAAAACCATCGAGGAGGTCGGAGGTTTCGGAGATCAGCAGCAGAAGAAGGAGAATATAGGGAAGCGCCTTAGGATCAAGACCAAAGCTGTTCCAGCAGAGGGTGACCAACATGAAGATGGGGCTCAAAAATATTCTTGAGCAGGTAAGGAAATTGGAAGTTGTCATAATCTAAACTAGCTTTCGATAGATCATGATATACTGACTGGCCGCCTCTTTCCAGCTAAAATCTTGCTTCATCGCCTTATTAACCAATTTTTTCCAGAATTTTCGTACTCACAAAGCATCCTAATTCTTATGTACATAGGCTAAGTAGTAGCCCTCATTTTCGATTTTATTTTTTGCATCGTCTTCTTTGATGTAATACGATGGTTTTTCTTTATCATCGTATTCAATAAATAATTTTCCAGGTAGTGTCCAGCCTGGTTTCTTATACGTTTGCTTTATCAAGGAGGTATAGTGTCCACTTTCAGCGGAAGATCCTCCACTGTGACAAATGGCTGCGATGAGTTCATATTTGTGGTTTTTAGGTTGTTCGGTTAGATTTTGATCATCATAAAAGGGTAGCTGTATTGTTGAGTTGAAGGGAATTTTTCCTTCAATTCGATACGAGGTGGCCCCTTCGAACACAAACCTTTTGGCGTGAATAAAGAGAAATGGCGGGGCTGGTTCAACAAAGTAGGTTGTTTTCGTCGCATCTACTAGGTCGATTTCATTATACTTAAAACCATTTCCTTGAGAGACAAGCAATTCTTCAGGCTGTGAATCCTTTTCAATTAAACTAGTGAGCGATTCACTATGCGCATTTACGATTTTCTGGTTACGTTGCGATTTATTAGGGATGCTGAGTCGGAGCTCAGCATGAGTAGCAGGCTTTTGACTGAAACATGGAGTATTTGCCAAAGCATACTTTTTTTCTTCAATTTGATGCAATGTGTCATATATACCATCTAATCGATCTCTTAAAAATCCGATCAATTCTTGTGGATCTTGTTGTGATCCCTCAGCATAATGCCATCCACAAATCTGCAGCAATCGAAAGAAAATCTTGAGATGTTTTTTTATTGTATCAGTATGTACATAGTTGCGGATTTGATGAATAATTGCACAAAGCTGTTGTTGTAAACTTCTTCGGTAAAGTAGTCTTTCTACGCTTTCACCCTGGCGTTGGTTTATTTCTTGAGTCAGCATTTTATCAAAAAAGGAAAGATGTGCAAAAACTTGCAATACTGCGTTCATGTAGCAAGTATTCCCTAAATTAGGAAGGGGGGTTGTGAAATTGGTTTGTGCTGTAGTCGCAAGAGGGTTTGGTGCTATAAGAACAGCGTCCTGCACGCTTTCCCACATCAATTTTGCATAGCCTGGGTCGGTTGTTCTGTTTACTTTTATGCTATCTGATGCTCGTTGTGTGGGTTCTTGTAAAAAACTGTCCTCTTGATCTACAACAGCTAGTTCAGATTCCGCTTCTGACAGACTGTTTTGGCTATTCGAAGCTTGTGTTATATTTTGCGACTGATTTGCCTCTTCGCCTTTTTTAATAGGACAAATTTTAAATTCAAAACCCAGACCCTGCAGTTCATTAGCCAATCGAATTAGTTCTAATTTAGCCAGCGTGCTTTTGGATGTTGATTTAAAACTACAAAGAGTACTGTAAACTTGATCTTTTCGTTCTGAAAATTCTTCTAATTTAAATTTCCCTTGATTTGTTTCATAAAACCTCCCCGTTAAACGCCCAAATTTGTCTAAATATCCCTTTGTTTTGAGGTGTTCTATCAGTCGAGTTTGATTATTCAGATCACTCAGTCCCGCAATATCATTAAATATGTTTGGCGTGATCCTTGATGCTGTATTTGCTTCCTTATAAAGCGATTGGCTTTCATTTTCTAAAAAGGCGTAAACAAAAACGAGTTTTCGACTAAAAAATATATCGAAGAATTTTTCCTTTCCTAGGGAAATGAGTTGCTGTTTGACTAATGCCCGAAACCCTTCCTGCCCAGAATTGCTTCCTTCGTTCCATAATTCTTCAATATAGCTTTCTGCTTGATGAGAGGAGAGAGCGCTTCTGAATTCCTTAGCAGCATTAATTGCTTGAGAACAGGCGTCCCGTGTTGGTTGGCCCAAAGTCTCTTTGACATGGCAAAGATAAACTGTATCTTCAGTATATTTAGCGACATCGCAGGGCTCTATTCCTCTCGGACATATTTGGTCAAAAACAAGATATCCTTCATTTGACCCAAACGGAATTCCATTGTTCTCTTTATCAAAAAGATAAGATCTATTGTACGTTTCTTCATCTTCGCAATCTTGAGAAAGAGCGAGCTGTTCGGTTAAGAACTTAACAAGTTCAGGGTATATTTTCTCGAATGCAGGCATTGTTTTCAACGGATAGGGGAATGGGTTAGTAACGAATTGTTTGTCGTTGAGCACAAGGCGACTTCTTTTTAACTCTGCTAAAATTTCATCTAAATCATTTCCGAATTTTTCTTCTAGTTGTTCCTTTGGCGGAAGTTTGTTTTTTCTTAACACTTCTTTCTCGATTGAAATTTTGTGTTTTGAAACGATTTTATTTTTTAAGATTTCTCCAACGAGCTCACTTTGTTTCACCTCGTTATTTTTATTGACATACGATACCTCTACTGTTTTGAGGGCCTTCATCCATTTGCGAATTCCATTAGGGAATTGGAATTTTTTCTTGACAGAATTTTCTGTAATTTTGCCTCTTCTTTTGTTGCCCAGCCATGGATTTGGTAATAATTTCACTTCTGGAGAAATGAGAGATTTTTTCAGCATAGCCTTAAAATCATCTTGCAATAGGGCGTGATGATCAGCGCTTAATCTGTACCACATTCCTCTGACTTTGAAGTAAGTTCCTTTGGTTGTTCGAACTTCTCCTTCAAGAAATTTGATTAGAATGTCGTCTTCCCATGTATCATCTCGCTTTTTGTATCGAAGTTTACCATTTTTAAAGATCTCAAGAAGAGTCTCTAAACTTTTTAAAGCTTCCGGATTATTCTCTTCTATGAAGCACATTACATGTTCGAGCGTTGGTGCTGCCTCACAAAGTAAAGAATAACGTGATTTAGCTTTGCCAATTTTAATTCCAGCAGCTGTAGTAAATAGAAATTCATCTAAAAAGCGATGTCTAAGAGAACAAGAATAGGGTTGATGGTTTTGATGGGCTTCAAATATGTGTTTGATCAGAATTCTGTCTAATCCGTCAGCAGCACTTGGTGCAGGTTGTAAGAAGTGAAGAAACTCAAACCTAGGGTCAAGTTGTTCTCTATAATTCCTGGTTGTAAAGGTATCTTGGCCCCGGACAGCTTTTGAAAATAGATTTAAAATTAGCGCGTAGTTGTTGAGTGGTATTCTTCGAACAATTCTCACCAAACCAGCACCAATATTAATCGATGTTTTAGGTGGGATAGACTGTTTTAGTTCGGGAAATAAAACGCAGAGCTTCATTAGGGAAGATGTGTCGTCAATCTCTCCTCTTAATGACTCTATCAAATAATACATAGAGGAAGTTTTGATAAATTCATGTCCTGAGGGGTTGAGAAGTGTTTCTTTCACATTAGGCCCAACTAAGCAGCGCCTTGAGACTTCTAGGATCCGTTCCGGGTTTAACATTTTTGCAACAGTTAGGGGAAATTGATAATTGATGCAGGCACGGACGGCTTTATAAGCGTTTCCTGAGCTTAAAGCCATGATTTCTCTTTGCGGAGTGCCTCGATAATAAAACAGTAGATAATCAGTCCCTTGCCGAGGGAGTAATCCAGTCACTCCCTTGTCTTCTAGCTCTTTGGCTAGTTGAGGCTTCATATTTTGAGTTTGGAGAGAGAGGATTGTTTGGAAATTCATAGAGTTTTGAATCACTATTTTGCGTGATTTAAAATCTTGTGAATTACTGTCTTTTTTCTTTCTATTCTCGTTGTACACTTTGATGATGCGCCCAATCACATCATCTAGCGCCATCTTGTTTATCTCATCTAAATCTACGCCCACAAAAACACTTGTCCGTTTGAAGCTCATGTATTGGATGCTGAGTTCTTGTACCGGAGTAGGCTGTTGCAGCGTACTTGACGTAGTTGTTGAGACTGAAGGTGAACTGGTCATTCGTCGCTCATTTTAATGTTTTTTAGTTTAGATCAAGAAATCC
>JAJFMK010000096.1 GCA_021772215.1 Chlamydiota bacterium
TAGTGTAGGATCCCTTTTTGGATACTGTGGAAAAATTGCAGAGATGGCAGTTCCTGTTATTGGTGCGGCTGTTTTTGCTGCTGAAAGTATTGAAAAGAGAATAGGTTCTCGCTCATTAGTCCAACCTGCCGCCTTAGCTGCAGGAGTAGCATCAGCTGCTGCAACCATCTATTCAGTTTCTCAAGAGAGACCTCCAGCCCTCACAGTGAAAAATGAGAGCGAGGAGATCAAAGCTCGCTGGATCCTTACAGATGGTTTTGTTAGAAAAGGGTATCT
Source organism: Chlamydiota bacterium (assembly GCA_021772215.1). Lineage (GTDB taxonomy): Bacteria > Chlamydiota > Chlamydiia > Chlamydiales > JAJFMK01 > JAJFMK01. Next base: position 277 of record JAJFMK010000096.1, read on the forward strand.
TGATTCGTGGGTCTATGCGAATAAAACAGAAAATGGCGTGCTGAAAGTTGACCTTGAGGGGCTTAATATTGAGATGGTCGACCCTGATAAAGCGAATCTTTTAGACTATTTAAAGGCACGACTTGGAATTGACGATGTGTATGCACTTTGCCGAGTACTTATTAAACATCGGTTGTTAACGCCGACAGATTCCGAAGGAAAACTGCCTGATATTACCGAAGAGGAGATCAAATTTTACCAGCTTCTATCTCACTCTTTGGCTGTAAGACAGTTTGTTGATGTGGAATTTAGCCGAGAAAACATTGATGACTATGTCATAAGGTTGAAGCTTGAAAAGCAAGCGGCGGTAGCAAGTTTAGTCTCCCAGATCGCTGCAGAGCTCGATCGTGAGTTTAACTCTGCTGATGATGTGAGTGATGAGACATCTGAGCATAGAAAAGGTGATAGGATTGGGGCTGGTCGTCAAGCGGCGTTCGATTGGAAAAACGCCAATCAGATCCTTCAAAAGGCGCAGAGTGGATCAAAAGCGATGACGGGGGTTTCCGTTGGTGTGAGACGCTCTGAAATCTTAGAGAAGGATTACTATCCCTTTGCAGCAGCTGCATTTTCTCTCTTTTGCTCGCTATATCATAAAGCAAACAGTGTGCAGGTTGAAGATCGCCCTCTGATGGAGCGTATTTTTTCTCGTGACGAGTGGGTTAAAGAGAAGAATCGATTCTTTAGCCTCTTTTCTGCGACCCTTCCACCCTATTACAACGCTCTAAAAAATAACCAAGTTAGAGATTTCTACTCTTTCTAAGAGTAGGTCGAGAGAGGATCGATATCGATTCTAATAGAGGGCTCCCTTTGGCTTAAAAAGCGGCTAAGGGAGCCTTTTTTAATGAGCTCTTGAAGTGGCCTTAAGCTCTTTGAAGAGAGGAGCAGCTGAAAGCGGAAGGAGCCCTTCACCTTGGCGTAGCCACAAGGGGTGACGGGGAAAATGGAGATCTCTTTAGGAAGCAGTTTTACTAGCGCCTCTTTGCAGTCATTGGCAAAGAGGCGCGTTTTTGCTTCATCTTTTCCTTTAAAAATCAGTTTAGCAAGCTTGCCAAAGGGTGGATAGTTGAAGAGCTCACGCGAGGTGACCTCTTCGTTGTAAAAGGCTTCGTAGTCGCCTTTGAGAGCTTGGGCTATAAGCGGTGAGTCGATGAAGTTGGTCTGGAGGATCACCTCGCCGGGGACGTCGGAGCGGCCTGCGCGGCCTGCCACCTGAACGAGCAGCTGGAAGGTCTCTTCTGCTTTTCTAAAATCGGGGATGTAGAGCGTCTGGTCGGCATTTAGGACGCCGACGAGGGTCACATTGGGAAAGTGAAGACCCTTCGCTACCATCTGAGTTCCTACTAAGATATCAGCCTTTCCGGTCGCAAATTCGCGGTAGAGTTCGCCATGTTTTCCTTTTTGCCTTGTGGTGTCGGCGTCGAGGCGGAGGGTGCGGCTTGAGGGGAAGATAGCGTGTATGGAGCGCTCCACCTGCTCGGTGCCGACGCCGCGATATTTGAGAGTGGGAGCTCTGCAGCCGGGGCACTCTCGAGGTGGCTTTATCTGGTGGGCGCAGAGGTGGCAGCTTAGAGTGTCGGCAGATCGATGGAAGGTGAGCGGCAGGGCGCAGTCGGGGCATTCGATCGCTTTTTGGCAGCTGCCACAGTGAAGCTGAGTGTGGTAGCCGCGGCGGTTGAGAAATATTAGCGTCTGCTCACCCTTTTGCAGACGCTCCTTCATCTTATCGATTAAAAGCTCTGAAAAGAGCCGCTCTTTTCGCTCTCGCATCCGGTTGAGGTCGACGAGGTGAACATGGGGCGGCTTTATCGCTTCGGGGCGTTTTGTAAGTCGATGGAGCTGGTATTTGCCAATCTGGGCGTTGCGGAAGGATTCAAAGCTCGGTGTGGCGCTGCCGAGAAGGACGGAGGCATTTAACTGCTGCGCACGCAAAATGGCTACATCGCGAGCATGGATTGTCGGCGTTTCGTCGCTTTTGTAGGAGGCGGAGTGCTCTTCGTCAACAATGATAAGACCTAAATTTTGAACGGGGGAGAAGATGGCGGAGCGGGCGCCGATCACAAGGCGGATCTTGCCGCCTAGGATCTCCTGGAAGGCTTGATTTCTCTCGCCATCGCTTAAGCGGTGGTGCAGGATCGCCATCTTCTCATCGACAAAGCGGGCGCGGAACCGCTCGATGGTCTGCTCGGTAAGAGCAATCTCGGGGACCATGCAGATCACCCCGCGACCCAAACGAAGAGACTCCTCGATCAGACGAATGTAAACTTCCGTCTTTCCACTTCCTGTGATACCAAAGAGTAGGTGGGTTTGAAATTTTTGCTCCTGAAGAGAGCTCTCGACAGCATCGAAGACAGCCTGCTGCTCTTCGGAGAGCTTTTTAGGTTTAACAGCAAAAAAGTGCGCACTCTCGAGAGGATTGATCTCATCTTGGATCTTTAAAAGGCCCTCAACGATCAGCTTCTTTAGAGAGCTTTTTGAGGAGATCTCTGAAAGGGGGATTTCCCTCTCTCCAGCTAAAAAGCGGTCGAGAAGCATTGCCTGCGCAGGTGCTTTGGCGCGAATCTTGGCTGCGGCCTCTTTGAGCTGACCCACATTTTTAGCTGCAGTGACGAGCTGTTTTTTTCGAACCGAGACATTTTTTTTAACGGCTGCAGGGAGCATCATCTGCAAAACTTTTCTTACAGGAGCGCACCAGTAGTAGGAGATCTTTTTAGAGAGCTCGACAAGCTCTTTTGGGATTGAGGAGAG
>JAJFMK010000097.1 GCA_021772215.1 Chlamydiota bacterium
AAGTCTTCGAACAGATCATACATAATGCGAACCAGACAAACTCAAATGGTGCACTTCATTCTTGAGACCAAGCTGTGGGGATGTGGGTAAGGCGTCAGGCTTATCCATCATATCCACGGGCCGGTCGCAGCCATAGGCCTCCGCCGGCGTTTGGCCGCCGTGGACGGAATGGGGCCGCTCGGTATTGTAGAAGTCAATCCACTCGCCGATGACCCGGTCCGCCTTGAAGCCGTCGGTCAGCTCGTGCAGATAAACCGCCTCGTATTTGAGCGACCGCCACAGCCGTTCGATGAAGATGTTGTCCATGTACCGGCCCCGGCCATCCATGGAGATCGCGATCTCCGCGTCCTTGAGAACGCCGGTGAACTGGCTGCCCTTCGGGTCAAGCCCGAAGGCAGGCTCTGATCGGTATTGAAGATTTCCGGCTTGCCGTATCGGGCCAGCGCGTCGTTCAGCGTCTCGACGCAGAACCGGACATCCATGGTGTTCGACAGCCGCCAGGCCAGGACGTGGCGCGTCGCCCAATCCATGATCGCCACCAGATACAGAAAGCCGCCCTGGACCGGGATGTAGGTGATGTCGGCGCACCAGACCTGATTGGGGCGGGTGATCGCGAGCCCCTTCAGACGATAGGGATAAATCCGGTGTTCCGGGTGCGGATCGCTGGTTCGGGGCTTCTGGTAGATCGCCGACAGCCCCATCAAACGCATCAGACGGCGAACCCGATGACGGCCGACGCAAAGGCCATCGCGCCGCAGCTGATGCGTCATCTGGCGAGAGCCGTAAAACGGATATTTCAGAAACAGCTCGTCGAATGTTGAGCATGGTCTAAACTAGAAACTGGTACTAACCGTGGGGGCAGGTCATCGCCCTTCAGCGTGTAATAGAACGAAGACCGGCTGATCACCAGGATCCGACATTGCCGGGTGATGCTCAAATTCGGGCTGGGGCGCTCAATCATCGTCTTGCGTTCCTTGACGGGACGCGCGCCAACCCTCGCGCCAAAAAATCACGTTCCACCGTCAGCTGGCCGATCTTGGCGTGCAGATCATGAACCTCCGCCTCGTGCTCCGAACCCGCCTCGCCGGCGCCATTGGAAAACACCGAACCCAGACCATCCATCGCCTGGCGTTTCCACGCGCTCACCTTCGGGTCAAGCCCGAGGGCAGGTTCTGGTTCGGATGCACCTTGTGCCGAGATGCGATCTCCTGGATCGTCTTGTCGCCGCGAAGCGCCTCAAGCGCAACCTTGGCCTTGAAATCAGCCGTAAACCGTCGTCGTGTCGTCATCTTCGTATCCCTCCGTTAACCGGTGGAATACACCTTAACCTCCTGTCCGATTTTCTGGGACCACCTCACAGGGCCTTGTGGTACAAACAACTGTCGGTGGGATGGGCGATGGCCTTAGGCTGCACCGTGGTATCGACGGTGATCCGTTCGAAGCTGTTTTCCTTCACCGCCCCAGCCTCCACCGCAACGCCAACCGTCACCGACAGCACCTTGCTCCGTACCCTGTGGACCGAAGCGTTTGCGCCAGTGGGCCATGGTGCTGGGATCGATGGGAAGGCGGTGTTGAAAGAACTCAAAGCCGCAGAAATATTGCCAGTGGGGATTATCGACCCAGCGCTCGACAGCTTCTTCGTCAGACAGGTCATACATGTGCTTCAGATAATGCAGCCCGACTATCAACCGCGTCGGCTTGGCGGGACGGCCCAGCGGTTTGTAATGCTTGCCGAAAGCTTCATCAAAATCAGACCAGGGCGTCATTCGCGCCAATCGGATCAAGGTGTGGCTCATATCGATGATCGCGTCCAGGCGCTCGCGAAACAGATCGGCGTCACGGCGATTGTGCTTCTTGGGCTTCATAAAAATCTACCAGAAAAGGATGGTACCAAGGTTGATCTCTGGTATTTTCCGATATTTCGAGCCCCAACGGAATCCTTACTTCCCAGATAGTTGGGTGTTTTTCAGGGCGAACTAATTACCATTGTGGACGTTTCCTTTGACTGAATTTCAAATCAAACTCCATTCTGGCAGCGCCTTTTTTCAGACAGTTTTCTTATGCCTTTAGCTTCCATCAACAAGTTGACCAAGGGTTAAAACCCTGAATCCCTCGAACCGTGCCAATTCAAGCAATTGGCGCGTAATATCGAGTACAAACTCATTGCCGTTCGAGGGGTGGTCGCGGTTATGATCATGCATTAAAATTACGCCACCACCTTCACGGCGTACACATGCAATAAGCTTCTCTGCACTCATATGCACGGCATGCGTGTCGGTTGAATCAATCGTCCACCACCCTAAACGTTTTCGACGCAACCATACCTGGATCAAGGTCCCCAAAGTCAACTTTCCATGCGGTGGTCGAAAAAATACGTCACTATCCGTTAGTGTTCCAAGCGTCCGGAAACCCATACGCAGATCTTTGGCGGCCTTCCAGGGCAACGATTTCCATGCGTTCAGATGGCTCTGTGAATGGCTAGATATCTCATGACAGTACTCTTTCACCAACAGAGCAACATTTCTGGATTGATTTAACCGAAAACCCAACATAAAAAATGTTGCCTTAACATCATTTTCATCAAGCAGTTTTAAGATTTTGGGAGTCAATTCCGCGCTTGGGCCATCGTCATACGTCAGAACAATCGCCCGTAAACTGCGAGTACGCCGACGCAAATATTCTTCTCCAATTTTCCGAATAACATATGGTAAAATATACCATAGGACAAAAAAACAAATCAAAACCAAAAACAATCCAAGAACCCAATTACTATACATCGTTGTTTACCATTTGTTACCCGATATTTTGTGCGATATGCAAAATATTCTTCATTTCTATACAAGTAATAAATTTTTTCGTAGAAACTAGTGAGGTGGCCCCACATTGTGTGAGGTGGTCCCAGAAAATCGGACAGGAGGTTAAGGTGTATTCCACCGGTTAACGGAGGGATACGAAGATGACGACACGACGACGGTTTACGGCTGATTTCAAGGCCAAGGTTGCGC
>JAJFMK010000098.1 GCA_021772215.1 Chlamydiota bacterium
TTTTCAGTCCTCTGCTCTACCGACTGAGCTATCTGGCCACAAATAGAGATAGAATGTAACTGTGATTCTCTATTTTTTGCAATGGCTATCTCTTCAAAATTTATCGTTTGCATCGTTACATCGTTCACATCACAGATTAAAACGATGGGGTTGAGCGCCGCTCTTTCTTTTCTTTAACTAATGATCATCACATGTCTAAATCGACTAGTTGAAGACGACGATTAATGGAGATATTGATTGCAATTCTTGCAACACTATGACTAGAATCAAAAGTCTTAATCCCAACCAAAGGAGAACTTTATGGCATCATTAAATTTTGGAGTTAGTATTGGAAATTTTGGCTACGGACGCGCCGGAGCCCCTAATCAAGACAATCTTTTAGACTGCCTACCAGTTAAGGTAGCTGCTCTTGGTGCTACAGGCGCAGGCGTTGCAGCCGGAACTATCTGGACACTCTCAATGGCCAACCCCCAAATTCACGCCCAAGCTGTCGCCGCGGCTTCTGTGATTACAGGGATTGCTATCTTGACCCTTAACAGCATCGAAGCTTTAAGCGAAGCTGCAAGAGAGAGGGATTTGACAGGGCTTGTACGTTTTATCTGCTCCCTTGGTATCTCTGCAGCCGGCTCTCATGCCCTCTCACTAAAAGCGGGTTACCCTAAATCATATGTTCTCTTTGCCGCTGCATGGGTCTCTACCTTTATCTTCCATACACTCATCTCTGAGCTTAATGCAACACCTGCACATCTACAATAAGGGAACGAAGAGCGAGGTGACATAGGTCACCAAGAATAAAAGAGCGTAGGTGGATAATACCCAACCAATCGCCCGCTCTTTAGGAAGTTTGGGCATCTCATGCTTCATACTTTCCATTGGCATGGCCATCTCTTTCTTAGAGGGGATGGTCATGCAGCCATGCTTTAAACCCCTTCTCACAAGCCAGCTGTTAATTGGAAAGGCGACAATGCCTCCTGCTATCGTTGCCAGTCCCATAATAAACCAAAAGAGCGGCTCTGCCGGGTCACGACCGTGCGGCCAGATATACATCAGCGTCACCATCACAGGAATCATGCCGCTCATCACCATGTTCATCGAGACCGTCTCAGCGAAGATGGTCCTTTTGACCGCCTCGCCGTAAGATGCATACATCGAGCGCATCATCATCGCCTGAAAGATAAAGAGGCCGCAGACAAAACCGGTGATATACTCTAAGACCAGCTCGATGCCACTAGGAATCCCAAAAGAGAAGAGCAGCACTGCCGCCAAAATGATCCCCGTCGCATCGCCCGCGACGCAGTGCATCTCGGAGTTGAGCGCCTGCTTCCAGTGCGCCTTTGTAAAGGCGTCATGCATCCCCTCGCCCGGATTTCTACAGACTAAAAGGTAGGCAACGAGCCCGACAGGCCCCGTATAGAGCGTCACCATCACCCAGGCGAGCGACTGCACCCAGCTCACCGGCGTATTGGTAATTGAATCATAGATGACGAAGAGCAATGAGAGCCCCACCATCACAAACCATAAAATGAGAAGCGGTTCCATAGTTTTCTCTATTGCAAAGGAGAGATTTGTTGTAAAGGCGAGGCTTTATACCTCTCCTCTAGATGTTTTTGATTATCAACGAGAGTAATAATAAAGGCTCTAAAGTTGACTTCATTTCCTTTATCTTTATTCACATCTTCTTGGATAAGAGTCCTTTCCTCCTCAGATAGGACAAAGTTTCCAGAAGCGATCTTAAGGTGAGCTAGCATCAGTTTTATTACAGTTTCATCAAACTTAAGATCACCACTTTGCATCAAAACTGTAGGGGGTTGGTCGCGATGCAGCGAGAGTATAAGTGCGGGCTTTCCCTCTTTTTCGATGAGATCAAATCCCTCCTCTAAGTTTTCATCGTCTGAAGAGCCTATGAGAAACGCTGTCAATTTCTCAGGAAATTGGCGACTTGGCTTGACTAAGAGACGTATCCCCTCTAAGCCAACCTTGAGCCGCCCAAGATTTTGCGTGACATGAATCTGCTCATAAGAGCTCGACCCATTCAGAATAGAGCGTGTAGGAGCGCTATGTTTATCAAAGGTGGCGATCTCTGTCTTACTTGGAGGTTTGGAAGGGGAAAAGTTGCCAACCGCCCGACTCTGTTGCTGTTGCTGCTGTTGTTGCTGTTGCTGTTGCTGCTGCTGAGCCCTCACCTGTGTTGTCTGGCCTAAAGAGGAGGGAACTAGCGGCACCTCTTTGGGGAGATCTTCCGCTTCTAAGGAAAGAGGCTTTCCCTTAGCCGTTTTTGATAAAAGCTCCATGGGAGGGACCATCCTTTTTACCTCTTGAGCCTGATCATAACGCTTTTTTCGATCCTCCGCCTCAATCAAACCCTCGAATTTCATCTCTGACTCGTCACGAATGGCCTGCTTCAAGCCCTTTAAATTTTCTCGCTTCGTTTCACAATTAATTCGCTCAACTTCTCCAGAGAAATTGGCCTTGGCGACTGTTCTCGCTTGATTGTCGCGACAGAAGCTAAAGACGCTTTTCCAGCTGTCGCCTTTCATCTCCGCCTTCACATCATAGGAGACAAGGAAGTCGACGCGCTGCTTGCGACCGAGCTTACGCATCCTTCCAGCTCCCTGAAAAGCTTGCGACTCTTTCGTGTCGACGCCCACTGTGAGAAGCGCTCTCGCCTCAAGATCTTGAGGGATGTCCGTTCCAAAGCTCTTCGGCTCGCTGTAGTAGGTAAAGATTCGGTTTTTTGCTATGTCTTTTAGAGCGCTTAAAGGGACCACACTCCCCTCTAAATAGCCCACCATTTCCCCCGCCTCATTGGCAAAGATCGCAGCAGCGTACCCCAACTCATCAATCGCTTTTTTTGCCACATCCAAACCGCTAATGCCTGTGAGATAACCTCCAGCGTCGATCAAAACGTTCGCTTTTTTTTCCTTCAGGGTATCAAAGATCGGTTCCATCGGTTGAATGAGATCTTTTATCACAACTTCTGGCGCGATTCCCTCTTTTTCCATCTTTATAAAGGTGCTATACATGCGCCCTGGAACGAGGGAGACATCTTTGCTTCTTTCGATCTTTGCTCCGTAGGATTTGGGGGCGTCATTCGTGGCGGTAATCCCTGTGAAGACCTTGACGCTGTCGACCAGGTCGTGGCTTGTTCCGGTGACACGATCGAGGTAGATCTGAATTTTAGGTAGCACATGTTCTCTACAGAATAGAATACGCCCTTTGGGATCGCCATTGATCTTATCGAAGGCGGGTGTCATCCGCTCTTTGACTTGAGCTGGATCCTCTTTAATTCGAAAATATTCTTGAAGGGTGAAGTCTGAACCGAGCTGACTCATCCAGTTATTGAAATTCCTTGCCGCGTCGCTTTTTGCGATGTCATCTGCGGTGATCTCCTCTTTTTCCCTCTGCTCGTCGATCGCCTGCTGCAAGAAGCCCTCCACATCGCCCAACAAATCATCGAAATTGACGCCCTTGATCAGGTTATCCTGCAAAGAGAAGATCATCTTCTCCTCTGCAGCTCGAAACTCGGAGCCAACCGCCTTTACGCCGCGATCTGCCGGGATGGTGCGATTCGCATGGCGCGAAAAAGAGCGGCCCGCCTTCTGCCCCAGAGTCGAGGGAAGAACACTCTCTAAGATAATCTTAGCATCTAAGAGCCGCTCGCGCTTATCCTGCGGCAACCCTTCAAGATAGGGGTCGATCACATTTTCCTGAAACGATTGAAAGCCTATCCATTCTTTCTTGGTCACCTCTTTGCCGCCCCCAACCAGATAGGCGGGAAGCATCTCATTATCTAAACCCATATCGTCACAATAGCGCTTGGCTAACACCGCAAGTGCCTTGGCTTTCTCCTCATCTGTCAGCGTATCTTGCTGGTTGGTGAGTAACTTCTGTTTTAGATTAAGAAGAGAGGGATCTTCCTTCTCTTCTAAGATCAGCTCAAAAAGACGAGCTCCCGCATCGATCAGTGAGGTCTCAATCTGAGCGATCGATCCTGCCCTTGTCGCAACGACGGAGGCGACTTGCTTAGAGATCTCTAAGTTATCATGCACCTCATCGCATAGCGCCTTACCTCTCTCTTGAAACAGGGTGTGGATCTTCTCCATCACTTCGAGCTCTGCTTTGCATTTTTCCCACTCGGGACTGTTTGGCGTTAATGTCTGAAGCGTGTGTGCCTTCTCAATGAGGTCATTACGTAAGTTGAGAAGCGAGCGTTTCGTTGTCAAAACGGTGCCCTTTTCATGGATCGTCTTCAGCAAGCTTCTATACTGTATATAGAGACTCGCTTCACTTACGATCCCCTTGACAGATGGAAGATACTCAAATGTGGAGAGATGTCTTCCCAAACGGTGTGCATCGCGGCCCATCGCCTGCTTATTGTCTTCATAGAGCGCTTCGGAGACGATTCTGACAGGTAGATGATAGCCGTCGCCCTCTTGAAGCACCATCAAAACAGTTGTCTTCCCGGCACCTACCTCCAACTCCAAGGTCCGGCTCTCACCCCCCACAATCGCCTCAGCGAGATCGAGCTGATCGTCGCGAATGACAAAGCCGTTGAGGTACTGAATCAGCTCCAGCTGCCGATGAAGAGGGTGTTTATCATTAAAGCAGCGCCCCCGATAGACTAGCTGGTGAAGTTCTTTAAGAAGCGCCTGATCATCGCCATGTGTTTCCACCTCTTCGAACTTCGCAAGGCATGTCTTTATGTGCGCCACATCGACTGTGGCGACTAAAAATGTCTTGAGAGCTTGCTTAAGTTCTTCAACCTCGGGCTCTCTTAACTCAAGACCAAGCTGCGCCATCTTCTCTTGTGTGATCTCATCTCGTTGCCAAAGGGCTGCGAGACGATCGATGGAGATCTGCTCTTTTAATCCTGCTCCCAGCTGCAGCTCGCGAAGAGCTCGCGAACCAAGCCCCTTCTCTAAAAGGGCATTTACCTTGTTTTGGGCAGCTCTGGCAGCTTTTATTTTCCTATCTCGTTCACTTTCAAGCTGACTCTTAAACCCCGATTTATCGCCTAGCGTGTACTTTTTGGGAGGGTTCTTTTCAAGAAACTGCCTGGTCGACTCTAAGCGCATCTTTGCCAGCGCCTGCTCAGCCGAAGGAGGACTTTCTGTGAAAAAAAGCTCCTGATCCAGTTCGTAACTCTCCGCCATGGCCTCTACTTTAAAAAATTTTTTAGAAATACCTGAAATAGTGCTCACATGCTCTGGCCGCTTCAAAATAGTGGGAAAAGTGGGAGCTTCGTTGGGTAGCTCTGCCTCAAGAGCTCTGCACTCGGTGCGCATCACATCTTTGAGCTGCTTAGCAGCGGCTGCCATTTCACTATCACCTGTCTTGATTACGGAAGCTTCGGGGTAACGAGATAGAAATCGATCGAGCATCACCTCGCCGGGGGCT
>JAJFMK010000099.1 GCA_021772215.1 Chlamydiota bacterium
TATTCCCTTCCGTTAGGGCCATTTTTATAAAGAGCAGCAAAAGGTACATCTCGCATTGTGGCATCGGTGATGATAGTTAACCTCTCGCCGTCAAGCCACTCCTCTATAGGGGTAATCAGTGATTGGTAGCATTTTTCTAAACCTTCTGAAAGTTGAGTACTTTCGCCTGGCTCCTTCTCCTTTTTAAAACTGCTTTTCAATTTAAAGGAGAGGCCTCTGGAGTCGGAAAGATAATCGTCTACTAATGACTGCCGAGATGCCTCTCCACCTGAAGAAGGTAGAACTTTGGTTTTAAAGTCCTCGGGAAGCTCGATTTTCTTACCGTGCATCTCATTTTCTTTTACGACCCAGACATGCACTTCGTTCTCAAGAGATCTGGAAAAATAGATGAAGGAGGTTTTCTCCCTTTTGGCAATTGCTTGCATTTTTTCAACTGTGATTTTGCCTCTTTCCTCACACATTTTCTTTGAAAATTTAAGTCGATCGCAGTAGAGGTCAAAAAGTGCTCGCGCTCGCCCTTTTTCGCAAGTCTCGAGTGCTTCTTGTGCTTTTCCTGTAGTGAAGTAGTTGTATTGAAGCATGCAATAGGGCTTTGACTGCTCTTCAAAGATGGAAATTTTCCACTCGTCATGCTCTAATTTCGCCTGTATTTCTGAGAAAATTGAAATGGATTGAATAAAAACTTTTTCTGATTTTGAGTAATCTTGAAGTTCCAAAAGAGATACCCCAAGGTTATGGTTAGCTTTTGCTTCACTGACACGATCTTCTCCTGCCATTGCGATTCGGATGCTTTTTTCGTGGTATTCTGCTGCTTTTTGATGATTTTTTAGGCCTCGATAAACGTTTCCGAGGCCGCTGTAAGCACGTCTTTCCCCGCCGTGGTCTTCTCTTGCCTTCGCGATTTGCAGGCCCTTTTCGTGGTATTCGATTGCTTTTTGATATTCTCCAAGAGATTGGTAGGAGATTCCTAAGTTTTCGTAGGCGTGACCCAATCCTTTGCGGTCCTTTAATTTTCTCGTGATTTGTAGATATTTTTCTTGGTATTGGATTGCTTTTTGGTGGTCACCAAGAGTATGGTAAGCGATTCCGAGGTTTGCATGGGCAGCCCCTTCACTGGCCCGATTTTCCATTTCTATTGCAATTTGTAGGTGTTTTTCGTGGTATTGTATTGCTTTTTGGTAGTCGCAAAGATAGTAATAACCGTTTCCTAGGTTCGCGTAGGCTTTTCCCCTTCCTATTCTGTCATTAAATTCGCTTGCGATTTGTAAGTATTTTTCCTGGCATTGTATTGCTTTTCGAAAGTCTCCAAGGCTTTGGTAGGCGATGCCGAGGTTTCCGTAGGCTTTTCCTTCTCCTGCCTTATCCTCTATTTTAATTGCAATTCGCAGATGTTTTTCGTGGCATTGTGTTGATTTTTGGTAGTAACCAAGGTTATGGTGGGCGATACCGAGGTTTGCATAGGCAGCCCCTTCATTTGTCCAATCTTTCATTCCGATTGCGATTTGTAGAGCCTTTTCTTGGTAGTAGATCGCTTTATGGTAATCTCCAAGGACTTGGTAGGCAATACCGAGGCTGCCGTGGGCTTTTCCTTCTCCAGCTTTATCCTCTATTTTAATTGCAATTCGCAGATGTTTTTCGTGGTATTGTATTGCTTTTTTGTAGTTACAAAGATTGTAATAAGCGACACCGAGGCTGCCGTAGGCTTTCCCTTCTCCAGCCTTATCTTCTATCTCAATTGCGGCTTGTAGGTGTTTTTCGTGGTATTGAATTGCTTTTCGGTATTCTTTGAGGGAGTCGTAGGTGTTTCCAAGGATTTCATAACAATCGACAATGTTTTTTTTATTATCTAACAATATGTAAATAAAGAGTGCTCTAACAAACCAAACAGCAGCTTCCGCAAAGCGTGAGTTCTGATAGCTTTGGACTCCATTAATAATAAGTTGATTTCCAAAACCATCTAAGTCCTCTTTGTTATGGCAATTTTCTCTTATTAATTCTACAAAATCGCTACCTAAGAGATTCTTAGGTATTGTCTCTGCTTCTCTTTCATCAGTAGAAATATTTTCAGGAGAGCCGCTCCCCATATTTGCATGGGGAACCAACCAAACTTCTTCTTCTTTTCCTTGAACGCACAACACTGCCGATAATTCTACGGTTTTCAGGTAGGTTAAAAGGGCCGAGCCAATAATCGACCGGTCCTCTCCTCCCAAGATGGAGGTTTCAGGAATCGTACTGATTTTGTTGCCAGTTAGGTCTTTGACCACACCATTGGTAATTGCATCTTGGGATCCCCAAAGCTCTAAAATTACGGGGCTGTTATTCCTTTGAGTAGTGTAACTTGTTATCAGACATGGTTCTGACCCTGCTTTGTTAGTTGTACTCGTCATAGATTTTTCTCCTATTTTCCAATTAAAAAGAAGGCGCTCCAGAGGTGCGGCTTGTCTGGGTAGGCAAGTCTCTGCTTAAGCATTGCGTGTCTTAGGGCTTTGACTTTTGTCATCCCTTTGTCGAGGAGGTTTGTGTAGAAATTTGAAACGATTTCCTGAGTGATGTGGTCTGAAATATTCCAGTGAGTTGCAATAACAGAAGGGACACCAGCTCCTAAAAAGGCCCTATAGAGACCGATAACTCCTTCACGTCTTTCGGGACCTGTCCCTGTTTCACAAGCGCTTAAGAATACTAAGTCCGCCTTTAAGTCGAGCTTTTGGATCTCGTTGGCAAAGAGTATCTCCACTTCTCCTTTGCCGTCTGTGAGGCAGAGACCTCCTTCAAAGATCGAATCTCGACTGATTCGAGCATCTGCTGACCCATGGCAGGCGAAGTGGAGGATCGAGGCATTTGAGGCTGCCTGTTTGACCGCTGCGAGAGTGGCGTTTTTTTCGAAGAGCTTTTTTGAGCTTGGAATTCTGTTGGCCAGCACTTCTCCTTCTTTTTTTGCTCCATTAAGTCTTTTCTCTTTAATGTCGGGATCAGCCACAATCAATGCCGACCTATCATTTAGGGGCTTCAATTCATGGAGAAGGTCGAAGATTCGAACAGAAGGAGCCATCGAAATGGTGTACTTATCGATGAGATATTCCCTTCCGTCAGGACCATTTTTATAAAGAGCAGCAAAAGGCACATCCCGCATTGTGGCATCGGTGATGATAGTTAACCTCTCCCCATCAAG
>JAJFMK010000100.1 GCA_021772215.1 Chlamydiota bacterium
CAGAAAAGAGAATTCAAGGAGAGCGCCTATTTGAAGTTTCCGCAAATCCAGGCACTTTCGCCCCCTTTACCCCGGCGGAAAAAGCTCAATATCTCGCATTTTTGCAATCGCTGAATAGCTTAGAGGAGCTCAATCAAAGACTCAGCTACTCTCCAGAAGATTTCTTAGATGGTGGCCCTGCTGAGGAGCTTGCGCAGCTGATACGCGCATTTTTGAAATACCCTTTTGCTACGCCTGATGCGCTTTCGTTCCGGGACAATCCAGCAGTCAAACCAGCTTGGCTGCGCGCTAAAGCGCAGGAGACGGATAGAGAGGCTATTTTGAAAGATCCACTCTTTTTAAAGGGCTATTGCGCCTTTATTCAAGAGGGTAGTCCTTCTCTTCGCCTCCCTGAGGTGAAAATTATGGCAGCTTTAAAGAAATTACCGCTCGCTATTTGGGAAAATCAAGGAGATAAGTATGTGCAAGTAGCAACTGTATCGAATGGTAAAGGGGCTGCAAAAAATCTACTTCAGGTAGGGCATAATTTTGTTCCGCTTGATATTCGTCTAGTCAGTTTTAAGGAACTACAGCAGATATTCTCTTCTGGGCCCACGCTGCAGCGAATCAGCGCTCTTCATGAGATCGCATCGAGATACGCCACATTGATGGATGGAATAGAGCAGTCAGCGTTTCTTGATAGCTTTCGCCACTCTTTAGCTGTCGAGATAGATAATACAATAAAGGATGAGATGATCATCTCGCTGGGAGGCTTTTTGAAAAAAGCGGGAGATGAGCAGAGAAGAAAAATCTTCGAGACGCTACACGAAATTGTGGCTAACGCCTCTGAGACTCACCAGCGCGTTCTTGCAATTCAAACGCTGTCCCAAGCTGCGCAAGCGAATATTGGCCAGCAGGACTTAATTAACATCATGGACATTCTGAAGGATGCAATTTTTGGGATGAATCCTATTGTGCGCTTCCTCGGGGTTTGTGCTCTTGCTGATATTGCAGAATCTCGAAGAAAAGATGGAATTATTCATAGTAAATTTAAAGACATTTTTACTAGCTCTTTAAAAGATAAGCAAATTAAGTCTGACAAATCTTTAAAAGATCTAATTGAGAGAGTTTTAAGCCGGCGTTTTGATGGCGATTGGGTTAGAGAGAGTCGCAAGCAGGGTATTGCAAAGTTTGTTGGCCTTATCGTCTG
Source organism: Chlamydiota bacterium (assembly GCA_021772215.1). GTDB lineage: Bacteria > Chlamydiota > Chlamydiia > Chlamydiales > JAJFMK01 > JAJFMK01. Next base: position 1,190 of record JAJFMK010000100.1, read on the forward strand.
TAGTACGAATAGCGAAGGGGTAAAAGTTGTCGAGGAGATATTTTTGACATTCCTTGATAAATTGGAAGATTCCTGTGAAAGGGGAAAATCTAAATTCAAAAGGATTTTTTCTAGAGGGTATAGGGGGGAGGGAAGTAGCTCAACACAGGTGGCTATTAGACACACGGCAGCGACAATGGGACTTGACGTCGGTAACCCCTAAAAAAAAAGGCGAAAAATCCTGACTCTGGTATGTTGAGGATAATGCAGCCGATTTTAAATTCGTTAACATCTGTGGGAGCTTATATCACCATGATTTTAGAGGTGATGTGGGTTTCGGTTCGTCGCCCTCCTAACTTCTATCTCATTCGAGATCAGATTTTTGAGGTGGGAGTGGCCTCTTTGCCTGTGGTTGCCATCACCGGTCTTTCGACGGGAATGGTTCTAGCAGCGCAATCCTTTTTCCAGCTCTCTGATAAGGGGCTTGCCTCTGCGACAGGTATCATGGTGACTAAGGCGATGATGGTAGAGTTAGGGCCGGTGCTAACCGCTTTTATGGTGACAGGGCGTGTAGGGGCGGCGATGTGCGCAGAGCTAGGTACTATGAAGGTAACTGAGCAGCTCGATGCGCTTAAGTCGATGGCGGTTAACCCTTTAAGGCATCTGGTGGCCCCTAGATTTATTGCAGGGACGCTGATGATGCCTCTGCTGACAATTTTTAGCTGTTTAATGGGAATCTTGGGCGGCTACGTCATGGCTGTCTACTACTACAATTTGGCGCCCAACACATTCTTAGACCCTCTGCCGGTACATATCAGTGACTTCGACTTTACAGAGGGGCTTGTTAAGTCGGTCGTCTTTGGAATTTTGATTGTGACGATCTCCTGTTTTCGCGGCATGATGACGAAAGGCGGCGCGGCTGGCGTTGGTCGCGCGACAACGAATAGCGTTGTGATCTGCTACTCTGTGATCCTTTTAGTCAATTTCATCATTACTCTCTGGCTTAACTCTTACTATCAGTGCTACAAGGAGTTTTTGCATGGAATATTCTAAGGAAGAACTCATCTCGGCTCATGACCTCTACAAATCCTATGGTACTGTTCCCGTTTTAAGAGGATTAAATCTTAGCGTATATAAGGGTGAAACTGTGGTGATTTTGGGCCGCTCAGGTGTGGGAAAAAGTGTCCTTTTACGTCACATTATCGGGATAGAGCAGCCCGATTCTGGCTATGTGGAGATCGACGGCCACTGTTTTAGTGATCTTCGGATTCAAGATCGCCACCGCTATGTGCGCAATATGGGGATGCTTTTCCAAGGCTCCGCATTATTTGACTCACTTAATGTGGGCGATAACTGCGGTTTTTACCTTCAGCAGCACCCCGATCCCCATACAGGTGAGTGGGTTAGCCGAGAAGATAGGGAGACGAGGATTAAAGAGGCGCTAGCTATGGTGGGACTAGAAGGGGTTGAGGAAAAGATGCCATCTGATTTATCTGGAGGGATGAGGAAGAGAGCGGCTTTGGCCAGGTTGATCATCTATCGCCCCAAAATCCTTCTCTATGATGAGCCAACAACAGGACTGGACCCTATCACTGCGATGCAAATTAATGATCTGATTGTTAAAATTCAACGCGAACTACAAGCGACAAGTGTCGTTGTGACCCACGATATCCGCTCAGCGATGAGAGTCGGAGATCGCCTCGCCTTCCATAGCGATGGGGTGATTAAGCTTGTGGGGAGTAAAGAGGAGATGTGCAGAAGTGATGATCCACTTGTGCGCTCGTTCTTTGAGAATGCGACACTGACACAGGAGATGTTAAACGGTGACGAGTAACTGGAAAAATTTGGCGATTGGCACATTTGTTTTGGCCGCTATAATGATTTTTATCTGGGGTTTGATCTGGCTAACGCCGCAGCTAGGTGATGAGGGGCAGACTCTCCATGTGCGCTTTACCAATGTTGATAAGATCAACTCAGGAACGCGTGTCACCTTCGCCGGTCAGCCCGTAGGTGAAGTGTCTGAAGTCAAAGAGATTGATGATGCGAGGATCGACACCCACGATGGACGTGTTTACATCTTCGAAGTGACACTAAAAATTGATAGCGGCGTAGACGTCTATAGTTCAGACCTGGTAGCTATCCGCACCAGCGGCCTCCTCGGTGAGCGCGCTGTAGATATTACTCCGATGCCTCCGCAGGCAGGTAAGCCCTTTGAAAGAGTGACTAGTGAAGATGTGATCTACGCCACCACAGGGGGATCTGTCGAAGAGGTCTTTGGACAGCTTAATCGCCTATCGGTGAGAGCGACGAAGGTTTTTGACCAGTTTTCTGATGCCTTTGATGAGCTCGACGAGAAACATTTTTGGGATAACCTCTCTAAAAGCGTTGAGGGGTTTACTAAGATCATCGAAACCGTGAATGAAGATGATAAGCTCCAAAGAACGATCGACAATATTGAGCGCTTCTCCTCAAAGCTTAACGAGGCCTCTGACAAGGTGGACCAACTCTTCGATGATATCGCGAAAGCGGCTGAAGGGTTTGGCGATATTGTCGGCAGCGTCGGGCAGATTATCTCTCATGTTGAAGAGGGCGAAGGAACTGTCGGTCGTATCTTGATGCGAGATGACTTCTATAACCACCTTCAATCTTTTGTGCATAAAGCTGAGACACTTATGGATGATGTGAACCACTACGGGCTGCTCTTCCATCTCGATAAGAAGTGGCAAAGAGTCCGGGCGCGGCGCGCTAACCTGATGAGTAAGCTCTGCACGGCGCAGGAGTTCCAAAACTTCTTCAACGATGAGATCAACCAGGTCGTCACAGCGCTCTCTAGAGTCAGCTACGTACTAGATGAGGCCTCCTGCAGCGCCTACTGTGATGAGGTCTTTAGCACTTGTAAGTTCTCTAAGGTCTTTTCCGAGCTCCTGAGGCGTGTCAACTCTCTTGAGGGTAACCTAAAGCTCTATAACGCCCAGGCTGAAGAGGCAAAAGAGGAGTGCTGCCACTCCTGCAACGGATCTGGATGGTCACAATAGCATGGAACAACTACCCTATTCACAGATTCAAAAAGGAACCTTCCTAATCGCTTCGCCAGAAATTGAGGGGGGAAGCTTTTTTCGCAGCGTTATCTTGGTCTGTGAACACAATCCCACGGGTTCCTTTGGGATTACCATTAACAAAAAGCTTGAGGTAGAGCTTCCCGAGGAAATTATTGGCTTAAGCCACCTTGAGAATCCAAGCGTCGGGATCCGGCAGGGGGGGCCGGTTCAGACCAATCAGATGATGCTTCTGCACACTTCCGCCGCCATCCCGCAGCAGACCCTTGAACTTTGCGACGATGTCTACCTCGGCGGAGATCTTAATTTTCTGCAAGAGACCATTACAAAGCCAGAGGGGCCTAAAATTCGTCTCTGTTTTGGCTACTCCGGCTGGGCTTCCGGTCAGCTTGAGCGCGAATATCTTGATGGCCACTGGTTCCTCTATCCTGCCTCACAGGATCTCATTTTCGATATCCCTGCCGAGCAGCTCTGGCAGACCCTCCTTCGTCGCATGGGCGGCAAATATGCCACCATTTCGACCATCCCCGAAGACCTTAGCTTAAACTAGGCAGATCTTCGCTTTGTTAGTTTTTCATTGAAATTCAATAGTTGTGGTTGTAGGAAAGAAGTTAAGGAGCCACTGATCAATTCGTGCAGGCCGCTTTTTCGCCCTTTTGTTCCCATTTGATTAATTTCATAAACCCCCTACTGTCAACAGTATGCGAATTTTTAAAATCAACCAACTGAAAACAAAATCATCAAAAAATCGGCTGTACCCTAATTGTTCAGTGGCTCCTTAAAGTACTGCATGATGAGAATTTGATATAAGTTTTTGCACGCTAACTTATTCACAATCCTGAACTTCTTTTTATTGGTAGGATTTTTCT